>DATCAO010000633.1:0-3378 GCA_036512575.1 Puia sp. | reverse complement strand
TCTGCCGGAGCCCCCCCGAAAGTCAGGTGCAAAACCTGCCAAGAATGCCACACATATTTTCAAAATAAAAGCCCCGCTTTTGCGAAGTAATGAAGCCGTTTGTATTTCGGGAAATGGCGAGGGATTCGGGGACTGGTCTATGGAAGACCCGCTGATCGGTAAAAGACAGGGAAACTGGTGGGTTATCGAACTCAATTTGTCGGGCAGGACCTTTCCCGCACAATACAAGTATGGCGTTTACGATGTAAAACATAATTCGCTCATCCAGTTTGAGCACGGCCCCAACCGGGTGCTTCCGGGAGATGCGCAGGAAGGGCATTTGACTATTTTGCACGACGGATTTATTCACCTGCCAAACAGCACCTGGAAAGGTGCCGGCGTCAGTATACCGGTTTTTAGTCTCCGGAGTAAAGATTCCCTGGGAACCGGTGAATTTTCCGATATCCGGTTATTGGTGGACTGGGCGCATAAGACCGGTCTCAAACTGATTCAGATCCTTCCCGTCAACGACACTTCGGCCACCGGAACCTGGATGGATTCATATCCATATGGTGCCATTTCCGCTTTCGCACTGCACCCGATTTACCTCAACCTGGAGGAAATGGCCGGAAAGAAAAACGCCCATTTCTTCAAAACGCTGAAGAGAATTCAAAAGCAACTCAATGCCCTGCCCGACCTGGACTATGAAATCGTGATGCAAACCAAGACAGAAGCGTCTAAGGAACTCTTCATGTCTGCGAAGGAAGGTCTGACGGACGATGAAGATTTCAAAGCTTTTTTTACAAATAATAAATCCTGGCTGGTTCCCTATGCTGCATTTTGTTATCTGAAAGAAACGAACGGCACAGCTGATTTCCGTTTATGGAAGACCTATGGTAAATACAACAGGCTGGCCATAGACCGCCTCGCTTCGCCCCAGTCCAAACAATTTGATCAGATCTCTTATTTTTATTTCGTTCAATATCATCTCTACCGCCAGCTTCGCAAGTCCGTTATTTATGCTCATGAAAACGGCATCATCATCAAAGGGGATATACCCATTGGTGTATATCGCTACAGCAGTGATGCCTGGGTATCGCCGGAACTTTATCATATGGACCAGCAGGCCGGGGCGCCCCCGGATCCTTTTGCCACTAAGGGTCAGAACTGGGGATTCCCGACTTATAATTGGGAAAGGATGGCAAAAGATTCTTTTCAATGGTGGAAGAATCGCTTCGCCCAGATGGCCATTTATTTCGACGCTTTCCGCATCGACCATATTCTGGGTTTTTTCCGAATCTGGAGCATTCCCATATCGCAGACAGAAGGCATTATGGGTCATTTTGAGCAAGCCATTCCCGTGCATCGCGTGGAGTTCGATGAGAGACATATCCATTTTGACAAAGACCGCTACACCAGGCCTTTTATTAACGAAGCGGTGTTGTGGGAATATTTTGGTAAGGATGCCGAAAACGTTAAGCCCGTTTTTTTTGAAGAAAAAGTAGCCGGCAAATTCCTCATCAGGGAATTTGTCAACACCCAGCGAAAGGTAACGGAGTACTTCGCAGACAAACAGACGGATCCACTGGATCTCAGAAACCGCGAAGCCCTGATGAATTGTATTTCCAATGTAATCCTTTTTGAAGTGGAAGGGTCTGATGGCAAACAATTCCATTTCCGTTTTTCTATGGAAAGCACTTCTTCTTTCCGATATCTTGACTGGCATTTGCAAAACCAGCTCAGGGACCTGTATGTGAATTATTTTTTCCGCCGTCAGGATACATTCTGGAAAAAAGAAGCCATGAAAAAACTTCCACTGCTCAAAAGGTCCACCAATATGCTGGTCTGCGGCGAAGACCTCGGCATGGTTCCGGCCTGTGTACCGGATGTAATGAAACAGACGGGTATCCTGAGCCTGGAAATTCAACGCATGCCCAAAGACCTGAGCCGTGAATTTTTCAACCCGGCCTACGCACCTTATTTATCTGTTGTTACTCCTTCCACTCATGATATGAGCACTATTCGCGGATGGTGGGAAGAAGACCGGAATAAAACGCAGAAATTTTTTAATGAAGAGTTGGGTCAGTGGGGTGATGCACCTTATTTCTGCGATGCCTGGATTAACAAAGCCATCGTTCAGCAACACCTGCATTCCCCGGCCATGTGGAGCATCTTTCAATTACAGGACCTGCTGGGTATGGATGAAAATATTCGCCGTGAAAATCCCAATGACGAACGGATCAATGTCCCTGCCATTCCCAACTATTACTGGCGTTACCGGATTCATATTTATCTGGAAGACCTCATTAAGGCAAAACCATTTAATGAACAACTCAGGGAAATGGTCAAATCATCCGGCAGATAAACACCATGAAAATCCAGCACATAACGTATAACCTGCGTTTCAAATATCCTTTTACAATCTCCAGGGGAACTAAAACGCATCAGCCCACGCTGATCACCAGCATTGAACAATTTGGTTTAACGGGTTACGGGGAATCTCCGGCCATCACCTACTATCATATCCCTTTGGAAAAAATGGTAACGGACCTGGAACTCAGGAAACCGGTTATAGAGAAATTTGCATTTACAGAACCTTCCCGTTTCTGGCATTTCCTGCATCACCTGATTCCGGAAAATCCTTTCCTGGTTTGCGCACTGGATATTGCAGCCTGGGACCTCTATGGAAAAATGCAGAAGAAGCCGCTGTATGCATGCTGGAAACTGGATAACCGGGAAGGGCCGATGACCGACTATACGATCGGCATCGATACCATCGACAAAATGATAGAAAAAATGCAAGCCAAGCCCTGGCCCATTTATAAAATCAAATTGGGAACCTCGCAGGACGCTGAGATCATCCGTTCATTGAGAAAACACACCGATGCCGTATTACGTGTAGACGCCAATTCCGGTTGGAGCCTGAATCAGGCCCTGGAACTGATCCCGGCTTTGCATGAATGTGGCGTTGAATTTATTGAACAACCCCTGGAAAAGAATGAGTTCAACAATATGCGGGTACTTTATGAAAAGTCCCCGATTCCGTTGATCGCCGATGAAAGCTGTGTAAGCGAAAGCGATGTTGAAAAATGTCACGGTTTTTTTCACGGCATCAATATCAAACTCACCAAGTGCGGTGGCCTCACACCAGCACTTCGTATGATCGAGATGGCCCGGAAACTGGGCATGAAGGTTATGGCGGGCAGTATGAATGAAAGCAGTATTGGATCGGCCGCCATTGCTCATCTCTTGCCGCTTCTGGATTATGTGGATATGGATGGTCCGCTTTTGCTGGATGAAGACATCGCCACCGGCCTTACAATAGAACAGGGTCTGGTTACCCTTTCCGGTAAACCAGGATTGGGCATTAGCTATACCGGCCTACCTTTGCATTCTTAA
>DATCAO010000632.1:0-7231 GCA_036512575.1 Puia sp. | reverse complement strand
TGGTGTCTATACGATTAAGATATTAACCAGCCAGGGGAATGCTTATACCCGGTTCCTGGTTTTGAAATAGCGTTTTATCGTTGCTCGTTTAAAATGCAACACCCGATAAGGGTGGTTATAATCAATGAGAGGGCCTTTTTCCAAAGGCCCTTTATTGTTGAATCATTATTTTTTATACCCGCATAGTCAATGCCGCTACGCACGATCCGGTATTGATGATTCATTAAGTATTGAATGAGCTCTTTCAATTCAGACTTTGTCATCCATTCGCTTTCAAAAAGGACCAAACGAATCTGATATTTTTTGAAATCGATTGAGCGGAGGATTCTGAAATCAAATCCTTCCGCATCCAGGTGCAGCAGATCAGGAGTCCCGAAATTATTTTTTTCAAGCAGTTCATCAAAACCAATCACCGGCAGCGGTACTTCGATCATTCGCTGATCCAGTCCTTGTCCAAAGGTGATGTTTTTCAGAAAAGTTTTTTTATCAAAGGATCCAACCTGATCGTACCAACCGGGTTCCCGGTCTGAGATATCTTTTATTTTATAAAACGGCATCTCGCCCCGTTCCGGGCCGATACCCGTGTTTTCAAAAATGAGTCCGTCGTGTGCCTGGTAATTCGCTTTCAGTTTTTTAAAATTGGCGGGATCCGGTTCTACCAGGATTCCTGTCCAGCCATATTTTACAATATAATGATAGAGGGGATCATTTTTCTTTCCGTCGTTGGCTCCGATCTCCACGAAAGTTTTGATTGCGGATGCACCGGCCATTTGAAATATCTCATCCAGCGAAATATTTACAATCAACCATTTCGACAAGAGGGTTGTCATGAACAGCTTTATTTTCTCAACCGATAACATATATCAAATGTATTTCATTTAACCGGGTCCGTGATCGGGAGGCTCCGTGGGTTATGGTCAATTGTTTATATTTGAGTGCTGATGGCATAAATCGTCAAAGCGTTGTATCATGACCGACACCATCACCATGATCGCCAATATTGCATTGGCTCTGTCATTTATCGTGGGGCTCATTTTCGGGATCGCCCAGGTGAAGACTGCGGCCCGGGACCGGCGTGAGCGACTCACGATTCAAACGCTGCGCGATTTTCAGAGCCGTGAGTTTGTAGACCTGATGCAATTTGTGCTTACCGCCGAAATGCCGGTGAACCGCGAAGGCCTGCGGGCACTTGGTGTTAAAGAACAAACAGACCTGATGCAATTTGCCCAGCAGATGGAATCCCTTGAGATCCTGGTTGCTGAAAGGCTGATCAATATTGAACTGGTAGACAAAACGCTGGGATCCTTCGTTACGACTTCATGGGAAAAATATAAAATATTATTCACCAATATCAGGGAAACCACACCGGATCCTTTTCTGGGAGAATATTTTCAATGGCTCGCTGAACGGATTGATGAACGGATGAAAGCAAAACCGCGTCAGCCATTTTATCTGACCGGGAGGTGATAGTACAATCTTCTATTCACTTAAAATAATCAGGTCATGGCAAAAAAAACAATTGTATTTATTCATGGATTGTGGATTCATGCCAGTTCATGGCAGGCCTGGATGGAATTTTTTAACCAACGGGGTTATCAGACGATCAATCCGGGCTGGCCGGGCGATTCACCAACGGTGGTGGAATGTCGTAACCATGCGGATGCTATTGCCAACCGGGGCGTGAGTGAAATAGCCGACAGCTATGCAAAAATATTTACCACATTAAGCGAGCCGCCCATTGTGATTGGTCATTCTTTTGGCGGACTGATCACGCAGGTTTTACTTGGACGCGGTGTTGCTGCTGCGGGCATTGCCATCGACCCGGCTCCGATCAAAGGTGTTTGGCAACTTCCTTTCTCCGCATTAAAAGCATCCTTTCCGGTATTGGGCAATCCATTCAATCTTAAAAAAGCCGTCTCGCTCAGTTTTGATCAATTCCGTTATGGATTTGCTAATGCGATTCCTGAGGAGGAAGCCAGACAACTCTATGAACGCTGGACCATACCCGCTCCAGCGCGTCCGCTTTTCCAGGCTGCAACTGCAAGTTTTGCAGGATCAGAAACAAAAGTGAACACAGAAAATAAAAGCCGCGGACCCCTGCTGATTACCGGCGGCGAAAAAGATCATATTGCACCGCCCATCCTGGGACAGGCTTCATTGAAAAAATACAATGCTTCCGTTAAATCAGATTTCAAATTGTTTGCAGGCCGGGGACATTCCCTGATTCTGGATCATGGCTGGCAGGAAGTGGCGGAATATTCCCTGCGCTGGTTGGAGGAAAATGGTTTTTGAGATCCTTACCTTCCGTTGGCGCGTAATACGGTGATGTCTTTTTTCAAATCGTCTTCGTAGGTCTTTTTGACGATATAGTGCCATTGTTTGTCCGATACATCCACATAAAAGATCTCACCCTTTTTATGTTTGGCAACAGCTTCCTGGAATTCTTTGGGCATCATTTCGATTCCGAAAAACCATCCGGTGTCGCCGTGAGTGGTATTGCCGTCCATCGTATATTGGTCAGAAAGTTGTTCCATGGAAGCGCCTGCAGTAGCTTTCTGTGTAATGATTTTTTTCAGGCTGTCAATTTCGGTTACCGATAAAGTTGAGCCATCCAGGAAAACATAATTAGCCCGGTAGTTGACGGTTTCTTTGGCTTCGAGCACTTTGTATGTGACATAACCGACAGAAAACACATCGCCTTTATTTTGTCTCAACAATCTTTTATCGATCAGCGTGCTGTCCTTACCATAGGACAGATGGAGCAGGGTGGGTTTGAGCGCCACATTCGCATCGATGAATTGCTGGGTCTGTTCCAGGGTTATAATCTTTTGAAATTGTTCGGTTACGGTTAATTCTGAGAAAGCGGGAGCTGTACAGAACAGGAATAAGGCTACGAGGCCATTTTTCATAAATCAATTTTTAGTCTTACGCATTAAAAAAAAGTCGCTGTTTGCTGTTGGTACAACATGAAAAGCGACAAGATGAAGATACTATATTTCATAGTATCCGGGGGGTATCCCGGGCGCGCCCGTCTTAAGGACTGGTTAAATTTTTTGAGGAAACGGGGCGCCGGATCCCGCCCGGCTTTCTGTTCAATTCATTTGTAATTCAACTGGTTATTGGGTATTTGACCGGTAGAGCCGGGATCAGGAATAAAAATAAGGGGTCTGATTATAAAAATGAGGAACTTTGTTGATTCACATCATCTAAAATTGCTCATATGAAAAAGTATATCCTGTTGCTGGTTATGTTTTTCACCGTAAACGTTTTTGCCGCAGACAAGGGCACATGGACCGGGTGGATCAGTGATGCCCATTGCGGCGCGAAAGGAAATAATGCAGGGCATTCGGATTGTGCAAAAAAATGTGTTAAGGAAGGTGATGCTCCCGTTTTTGTAGTTGGGGACAAAGTGTATACCATCAGTGATCCGAAGAAGGTCTCCAAATTTATCGGAGACCAGGTGACGATCACCGGGACGATCACCGGAGATGCGATAGATATTGAAAAAGTGAGCAAATAAGAGTCGGAGCACGTTTACGGTTTAATGAAAAAAGAATAACCAACTCTTTCGAGACGCTCAGTGAAATGGTTTGCTGATGGAAATGGCAGGTTCGGAAAACCATTTCGGGCCTTCCGGGGTCATATATACGCAGTCTTCCAATCGAACACCGAACTGACCTGGGATTGCAATCGTCGGTTCGATGCTGAAACACATACCGGCCTGCAGGGGCAACTGATTTCCTTTTACCATATTTCCCCATTCATGCCCGTCCATTCCGATGCCGTGCCCGGTGCGGTGAGGTAAACCCGGAAGTTGGTAACCAGGCCCGAAACCCGCACTGGTGATTACTTTGCGGGCTGCGGCATCCACCTGCTCGCAGGGGGATCCGATCTTCGCCGCAGCAAAACCGGCGGCCTGAGCTTTTTGTTCAAGGTTCCACACTTCGAGCTGACGTGCTGTGGGTTCGGCTCCGAATACAATCGTCCGTGTAATGTCTGAACAATAACCGCCCACCTTGCAGCCACAATCCATCAGTACAATATCTCCTTTTTTTAGTGTGTGTGGTTTAATGCTGCCATGCGGAAGGGCAGAAGCTTCGCCAAATAAAACCAGCGCGAAATCCGGCGTAGCGCCCATGTCGATATGGGCTTTATTGATGATGTTTGAGATATAGTCTGAAAAAATTCCTTCCTTCAGGTTGCTGCATCCGATTTGCATGGCAGCAACGGTTATGTCAGTGGCTTTTTGCATCAGGGCCAGTTCAGCGACCGACTTAATCATGCGGCAGGGAATCGTTACTGGATCGCCGCTTATATATTCAAAGTGCGGCGCTGCTTTTTTGATTCCATCAGAAATAAAAAAACGCACATGTTCTTCGATGCCGATACTGCCTGTGTTTATTCCCGCGTCATCAAATGCATGTGCGATGATCTGGTAAGGACTCTCATCCTCCTGCCATACTAAAACTTTTTTACCGATCGTGATCAGTTCCCGAAAGCGGGCTTCTTCAAATCCCGGGCATACGTAAACGATTTCGCCTGTCGCCGGGATGATGGCCACCATGGTGCGTTCGGTGGGCCACCAGGAAATACCGGTAAAATATTCCAGCGAACTGCCGCTCTCCAATACCAGCGCCTTCATGTTATGCTGAGATAACAGGCGCTGCGCCTTCGCGACCCTTTCCTTTCTTTCCTCTGCAGAGATGGGCTTTATATCCCCGGTCATGGAGCGGAGTGTTTCGGGTTTTCCGGCTGTAATTCCATCAGTCCCGAGTGAACGAAACGGAGCGGTCAGCCGGGCGCCGGCCATCAGCGAGGAGAGCTGAATGAAATTTCTTCTTTTGAAATTCAATACCTGATGATTTATGGTAAGCATCCAAGGCTCCTAAGGTAATATATTTTCATTTTCTCCCAACAGTTTGTAATTTCAACTACCACTCCTTGCTCTGATGTTTTATGAGACCATTCAAAATAATTATACCTGCGCTTCTTTATTTTATCGTGGTTTCCTGCGATATCGTGAGCTATGTTGGCGTTCGAAACTACCAGGGGCCATGCAGGGTGCAGGTGACCTATGATAAATCTGACAATACTTTTCATGACAATGACAGTTTGTTTTTTGGAAACTTCAATAATACAAAGTTTGATAGTTTAATAATACGGACCAATACTTCTCCAAACTCTTATTTTTTCATTGCTCCCAGGGAAAAAGTAGTTCGCCTGATGCCCACATCTTTGGGTCAACCCATAAAACAGGTTGAAATATTTAATGCGATCGACTCTCCATGGATTATACATCCTTGGAACAGAAAGGAACTTAAGAAATTGGAAAAATTGGGGCAAATTACGCTTACCGGTTTCCCGATTAAAAGGGCCATATGGATTAACAACGGTTTTGAGAAATAACCTAAATACCACTCTATGCGCAGAAAGTGGCTCTTAGTTATTCCCATACTTCTGGTGGTTGTTTATTTAATAGGGCCAAGCCCCGGCAGACCTGTATATTCCCCCGACATGCCGGCAGTGCCGGATAGTTTGCTTTTTATTGAACAATTTGTACAACAAAACGAGTCTGCCCATCGTCTGAAACCAGACAATGAAGCGAGAATTGTCTGGGCTAATGATACGAGTCCTCAGGTTACTAATTATAGTATTGTATATCTGCACGGGTTCTCGGCTTCTCAAGAAGAAGGAGATCCGGTGCACAGGAATATCGCTACCGAATTTGGTTGTAATCTGTATTTATCCAGACTGGCAGAACACGGCATAGATACCAGCGAACAATTGCTCAACCTCACTGCGGATAAATATTGGGAATCTGCGAAACAGGCGCTGGCTATTGGAAAAAAAATAGGCAGGAAGGTGATCCTGATGGGTACTTCTACAGGCGGATCCCTGGCATTACAGCTGGCCGCAACATATCCGAAGGATGTGGCTGCACTGATTTTATTGTCACCGAATATCGCAATCAACGATCCCTTTGCCTGGTTATTGAATAATCCCTGGGGACTTCAAATCGCCCGCACCGTAGAACATGGTAACTATATTGTTTCCGACGATGACAGGGCCATATACCGGCAATACTGGAATAAACCTTACCGTCTGGAAGCCGCGGTTGCTCTCGAAGAATTCCTGGAAACTACCATGACCAGGGAAAATTTTATGAAAGTGAAACAACCGACGCTTGTGCTATATTATTATAAAGATGAAGTGCACCAGGACAGCGTGGTGAAAGTTTCCGCGATACTGAACATGTTTGATGAACTGGGAACCCCGGAAAATTTAAAACGCAGGGTGGCAATGCCCTATACCGGGAATCATGTGATCGGTTCTCCGATCAAGTCGCATGATGTGGCCGGCGTTCAGAAGGAGATAGAAAAATTCATGAAAGAAGTGCTGGCTGTGCCGGTTTATTAGGATATTACCTGATTAACGGTTCCGCATTGCCCCTGTTTTCCATTCCATATCGCTTTCGTGTGCTGGTATTGCTCTGCTCGCTGACCACGCTCACCTATCTCGATCGCATCTGCATTTCCTTGGTGGGTGTTCGGTTGAAAGCTGATTTGCATCTGAACAACGAACAATTCGGATGGGTGGTGGCCGCATTTGCACTCGCTTACGCCCTTTTTGAAATTCCATCCGGCATGCTCGGTGACCGTATCGGACCAAGAAAAATATTTATCCGCATCGTGTTGTTATGGTCTTTGTTTACTGCTCTGACCGGAATGGTGAACGGCCTCATCGCATTGATCATCGTCCGATTTTTGTTTGGTGTCGGGGAATCGGGAGTTTATCCCAACAGTATGCTCGTTGTGTCGAGATGGTTTCCTTTGCATGAAACCGGCAAAGCATTATCCTGGGTGGGCATTGGTTCACAAATCGGATCGGCCATTGCTCCGCTGATTATCGTGCCCATTGCCGCCCTCTATGGATGGAGGATGCCTTTTTTTGTGATTGGTTCCATCGGTTTGGTGTGGGCATGGATCTGTTATGGATGGTTCCAGGATTTTCCCGCGTTAAAGAAAAATATTTCAGCTAAGGAAAAGCAATTGATTGAATCATCATGTCGCCATGATCACCGGCAAAAGCTGGTGCACTGGAAATTGATCTTTCGCAACAGTACTTTGTGGCCGCTGATGGGTATGTATTTCTGCGTTCAGTGGGCAAATTATTTTTTTGTCGCCTGGATGCCGGTCTACCTGCAGGAGGGTCGTGGATTCTCTGAAAATTC
>DATCAO010000631.1:0-9432 GCA_036512575.1 Puia sp. | reverse complement strand
ATCCGTAAAATATGCACTTATTGTTATTGCCTTCATATCCGGAATGGTTTTTCTAAGTAACGCGTTCAAAAATAAACCTGCTCTTCAAAAAATCATCACGCGGTTAATCGCTTTGCTGGCCGTAGTCATCACCCTGTTTCTGATCATAACACACAGGATTGACCAATTCACCATTTTATTTACCGTAACCGGACTGATCCTGCTGGCGGCAGTGTCCATGGCTCTTACGCAGGCAGAAAAGGAAAGAAAACTAATGTTTTTTTTCGGTTGCTTTTTTCTTTTATCCTTTCCCCTGGGTAGTTCGGACGGAATTTATACGGCAGGCCGGTATTGTTTGTGGATTGCGCTACCGGTTACTGTGGATTATTTTTTACAAATCAGCACTATTCATTTTAATTTATCTGTTGTTCGCGGTAACCAGGAATTTTTCGGTCAGTCAGCTGTAGCAGAAAACCAACTGCGCATTATAAAAAAATGGACGGTACTCCTGTTGGCCTTTGCCGGTTTTTATTTTGCATATACTTATCCATTTTTTGACAGAAGAGACAGGATGCAAATGCATTATTCATTGCAGAGTAGTCAGTTAAAAGGGATTTATACGACAAAAGGCCGCGCAGATGCATTTAATGAACTGTTACGGGAAAGTGAAAAGTACTTCAGAAAGGATGATTATGTGATTGCATACGACGATATGGCGATATTTTATTACGCCACAAATACGATTCCCCAGTTGTCCAACCCTTTGCCGGCCGTGTACAATACCGCTCAGTTTCAATCGGATCTGAATTTGATTTTTACCAGGAGCAAAAATCTTCCGCCGGTCGTCAGACAGAAAATTGCGACTATCGGAGATGCCAGTAAGTGGCCTGAAGAAATATTGCCGGGAAATTATTTTAAGATAGAAAGAAATCTGGACAAGAATAATATCCTGGATTCCTTTCTTTTAAAGAACAATTATAAAGAAGTTTGGTCAAACAGGGTGTTTATGATCCTGATACCCGACAGTTCGGCACCGGGATCATCAAAACCAATTCCGAATGACCATTGATATTTTTAATCATACAAAACCTTATCCTGGTGTCAAATATTAATGTAGGAGTAATCGGCTACGGCTATTGGGGACCCAATATTGTCAGAAACTTTTTTGCAAATACCGACTGCAATGTAAAAATGGTTGCCGACGGCCGGGCGGAGCGACTGGCGTTGCTCGCCAGGGTCTTTCCTTCCATCCAGGGAGTTAAAGATGGGGAAGACATTATTAAAAGCAAAGAGATTGATGCAGTCGTGATCGCGACACCGGTGTTTACGCATTTTGCAATTGCCAAACAAGCGCTGCTTCATGGCAAACACGTGCTAATTGAAAAACCGATGACTTCTTCAGTGAAAGAAGCGGACGAACTAATAGAACTCGCAGCCCAAAAAGGTCTTACACTTATGGCGGATCATACTTTTCTCTATACCGGCGCGGTACAAAAAATGAAGGAAATCATCGATGCCCAGGTCATCGGCACACCACTTTACTTCGATTCTTCCAGAATCAATCTGGGTTTGTTTCAGCCCGATATTAATGTACTATGGGATCTGGCGCCGCACGATATTTCCATTCTTACTTATCTCATAGCAGAGAAACCAGAGAGTATCAACGCCACAGGTATCTCTCATACGCGTAACCGAATTGAAAATATTGCCTACCTCACCGTCAACTACCCTTCCAGTCTGATTGCCCATTTCACTTGTTCCTGGTCTTCTCCGGTTAAAGTAAGGCAAACGCTGATTGGCGGCGATAAAAAAATGATTCTCTATAACGATCTGGAGCCCTCAGAAAAAATCAGGGTTTATGACACGGGGTACAATCACAAAACCGAGGAAGACAGAACAAGAATCATGGTCGACTACCGCACAGGGGATGTTCATATCCCCAAACTGTCCACCCGGGAAGCCCTCGCGGGCGTTGCAGACGATTTTGTACAATCAGTTATACACAACCGGTCGCCCCTATCCAACGCCATGCTGGGAAGAGATGTAGTCAGAATTCTGGAAGCTTCTCAGGAATCCATAAAAAATAAAGGAAAGGAAGTAAGAATAAAATAATTTCATGGAACTGGTAACCATCAATAACGACAAACAAAGTCTGAACAACGTAAGCCTCGGCAAAAACACCCGCATTTTCAATTTTGTCAATGCTTACGGATGCAGTATCGACGATAATTCAAAAATCGGCGCATTTGTGGAGATACAGAAAGGAGCCGTGATCGGGAAAAACTGCAAAATTTCAAGCCATAGTTTTATTTGTGAGGGGGTGCATATTGAAGACAATGTGTTCATTGGTCACGGGGTAATGTTCACTAACGATCTGTTTCCGAGGGCTACCAATCCCGACGGTTCGCCTCAAATGGAATCGGACTGGAGTGTTGTTGAAACAAAAGTAAAAAAAGGAGCTTCGATAGGTTCCAATGCGACTATTTTATGTGGGATTACTATCGGAGAGAACGCGCTGATTGGCGCGGGTTCCGTGGTAACCAAAGACGTTCCGCCCCATACCGTAGTAGCTGGTGTGCCGGCAAAAATTATAAAAACCATTTAACCTTTTTTGTTATCATGGAAAAACGAATTCCCTGTCTTGATCTGAAAGGCCAGCACCAGCAGATAAAAAAAGAAGTTTTTGAAGCATTTGAAAAAGTATACGATCAGACTGCATTTTCTGGCGGACCATTTGTAGAAGAATTTGAAAAGGATTTTGCAGCATTTTGCCAAACAGATTATACTGTGGGCGTAAACAATGGGACAACCGCTTTGCATCTGGCTATGCTCGCACTAAATATCGGGTCCGGAGACGAAGTGATTATCCCGGCCAATACATTTATTGCAACAGCCTGGGGCATTACGTACACGGGTGCTATTCCGGTATTTGTAGACTGCGATCCGCAAACCTGGGAAATAGATGCATCTAAACTCAAAGCGAAAATAACCAATCGCACAAAGGCGGTTATCGGAGTCCACCTGTACGGCCAGCCATTTGATATCGGTGCCATCCAGGATCTATGCAAAGAACATGGTTTATGGCTAGTGGAAGATGCAGCACAGGCCCAGGGCGCCACTTATTTTGGAAAACCGGTAGGTGGATTTGGTGAAATGGCCTGCTTTAGTTTTTACCCCGGAAAAAACCTGGGTGCCTGCGGTGAAGCAGGCGGCATCACAACCAACAAGGAAATTTATTACAAACATCTGCAAAGCCTGCGAAACCATGGATCGATGGTGAGATATTACCATGACGAAATTGGCTATAACATGAGAATGGGTGGATTGGAAGGCGCTTCTCTACGGGTCAAATTAAAATACCTGAGTTCATGGAATAAAAGAAGAAAAGAAATTGCAGCCGGATATCAGGCCGGTATAAGAAACCCAAAAATAAAAATGCAGCTGCAACCGAAAGGTCATGATTCAGTTTTTCATCTTTTTGTTATTACTACCGACGACCGGGATAAATTGATCGGTTTGCTAAACGAAAAAAATATTTTTCCCGGTCTTCATTACCCGGTACCCTGCCATTTGCAAAAAGCCTATTCAAACCTGGGATATAAAAATGGCGATTTCCCAAATGCTGAATACCTGGCTGGTCATTGCCTGTCCCTACCCATGTTTGCCGAACTGTCTGATGCCGAAGTTGACCATGTAATCAAAACGCTGAATAGTTACTAACCATGCTTATCGACAAACTAGTCGGGCAGGTAGAACGCCTGAACTTAAATTTAAAAGGCAAAACCGTGCTGACAGAAGCAGCCAGCGGCGCCTATATAGTAACACCTGTTATTGCAGCAATTGCAGGGGCAAAAGTATTTGCTTTTTCAAAAAGCACGCGATATGGAAAAACAGAAGACATATTTTCTTCCACCTTTGAATTAGTCAGTCAATTCAGAAAATTTCCTCTTGATGTTCAATTTACGGAAACACTCAGTCCTGAGATCGTTGCGCAGGCTGATCTGATTACCAATTCAGGGCATCTGCGCCCTCTGAATGAATCTGTTCTCAGGCATGCAAAGGACAGCATGGTCATACCGCTGATGTATGAAGCATGGGAATGGAGAGACGAGGATATGGATATTAACTACATCAGAAAAAGGGGGTTTCAGATCGGGGCTACCAATGAACGACATCCGGATGTAGATGTGTTTAATTATCTGGGAGACATGGCCCTGAAACAGATTTTCGATGCAGGCATATGCCCGTATAACAACAAATTTGTATTGCTTTGTAACAATCATTTTGGACCATATATCGCGAAAGTTCTGGCTAAAAATTGCGAAGGTTTAGCCATTATCGACAAAGACGAACATCAGGATCGCTATAATAAAGAAGAAATTGACTGGATTGGAGGATTTCCAAACCTGAATATTCCGCCAGCTTACAAAAATGCCGAGGCCATAATATTTACTGCCTACCCTTTTGACGAGAGCTGGATAGGCGAAAATTCAACTTTCAGAATCGACCAAATCCAATCGCAGTTTGCGGATCCTTTAATCCTTCGGTACGCAGGAGACCTGGATGAAACCGCATTACATAACAGGAGAATTCGTTTTTTCCCTTCGCGGGTGCAAAGCGGTCATATGGGTATCCTGCCCTCAGACATTGGCTTTGATCCGATCATCAGGCTTCAATCCGGCGGACTAAAAGCAGGAGAAGCGATGCTTAGCGGCCAATATGATTACAGGAATTTGAAAATAGTAGATATATTATGAGTACACCAGCGAACATTATTGCAATCGGCCGTTCCCGTTATTTGTATGACGGAATTAAACACCTGGTTTCTAAAGGTTACGTCTGTAAAGCTATTGTTACCGAAGAGGGATATGAAGAATACGATATAAAACAAAAGGATTTTGAACTACTTGCTGCTCAGATAAAATCTCGGATTTTCATTACCAAGTCACTTGATCTCGAAGAGCTCATGCAAATTGTCAGGGACAATCATATCCGGGCAGCCATCAGTGTAAACTGGAAGTATACAATTAAAAAAAGTTTCCTCGACCTGTTTGAATGCGGAATATTAAATTTTCATTTGGGTAACCTGCCGGATTATAAAGGAAACGCAACTGTAAACTGGACAATCATCAACGGCGAGAATATGATCTATGGCAATGTGCATAAAATGGATCCGGTTTTGGATGCCGGCGACGTGATCTCGCGGAAAGCCATCCCCATTACTGAGCAGACATATATTGCCGATATATTAAAACAGGCAGCTTTGGATGCTCCATATCTTTATGAAGAAGCTCTTCAAAAAGTGCTTAAACAGCCGGATGCTTTTGAGTTAAAAGGTTCGCTTCACGGACTTCGTTGTTACCCCCGTTTACCCGAAGACAGTCAGGTGAACTGGAATGAGAGTGCTCAAAAAATAAGCCGGCTCATCAGGGCCTCTTCGGAGCCTTATTCAGGCGCTTATAGTTATTTAAATGAGGGACAGATAATCATCTGGAAAGCCAGGATTTTTAATCATGTTGAAAAGTATCTGGCTGTACCCGGACACATTGTTGGTATCCAAAAAGATTCAAAAACCATCCATGTGGCCTGCGGAGATGGCATGCTCGAAATACAGGAAATTGGATATCAAGGGAAAAAAATAGCACCGGCCGAATTAATAAAAAGCATTCGCGTCAGATTCAAACAGCAGCATCATGCGTGATTCCAGTTATCAATATGTTTCCGTTATCATTCCCATTTATAATGAATATGAAGGAATACCCTTTCTTGTGGAAACCCTGAATGCGTTTTTTGGCGAACATCCGCGGCTTCAACCCGAAGTCATCTTTGTCAATGACGGTTCCAGAGATGCTTCCGTGGAGAGACTGCAGGAACTGGAACACATAAACTACAGTGCCAAAATAGTAAGCCTGTCCCGGAATTTCGGCTCCCATGCAGCCCTGCGAGCAGGAATATCCATTTCCTGCGGGGAATTGGTTTGCTTTAATTATGCCGACTTACAGGATCCCCTGGAACTGATTCTGCAGATGGAAGAAAAAACAAAAGAAGGCAAGGACATTGTATGGGCACACCGGGAAAGTACCAAGGTCTCTTTTGGTGAAAAAACATTTTCTTCTGTTTATGCTTATCTGATGAGAAAATTTGCATTCAGCAATTTTCCTGATAAGGGGTTTGACATTGTGATGTTCAATAAAAAAGTGGCCGAGCAGGTTAAAAATAATGTAGAAGCCAACTCCTCTATCTTTTTACAAATATTGGGCATGGGATTTAAACAGGGATCAGTTTCATATAAAAAAAGAGAGCGGAAAACGGGTGTCAGCAAATGGACCATCTCCAAAAAGATCAAGTTGTTTATTGACTCCTTTGTAGCTTTTTCTTACGCACCCATACGGCTTGTGACCATTATTGGAATACTGATGTTTATTTTTGGTCTTTTATGGACCATTTATATAATTACCCGGAAACTCGTTTTTCATGACCTGGCCAGCGGATGGCCGGCCCTGATGTCCATATTGACAATCGGATTCGGAATTACCAATATATCGCTTGGTATAATTGCCGAATATCTCTGGCGGACGCTGGATGCCAGCCGCAAACGACCTGTGTTTATCATTGATAAAATCGTCGAACTCTAGTTAAAATCATAAGATAATTCGAAAACAACATATGCATGTCAAATAAAATAAAAGACAGTGTCGTACTGGTAACCGGTGGCGCAGGATTTATCGGCTCCTATGTTATAGAAGAACTCATTCCCCTTGAGCCCAAAAAAATCATCATCATAGACAATTTAATTCGCGGAAGTCATGTAAACATGAAGAACTTCTTTAAAAATCCGGTAATTGAATTCCATGATGGGGATATCAGGGATGCCGGATTACTGGAAAACTGCATCAAAGAGGCAGATTACGTTTTCCACATGGCCGCTCTCCGGATAAATTCATGCGCGGCCAATCCAAGGGAAGGATTTGAAGTGATGCTCAAGGCCACTTTTGAAGTGGCCAGTTTATGTGCGCAGCACAAGGTGAAAAAAGTAATTTATAGTTCGAGTGCTTCCGTCTACGGCCTTGCTCAACACTTTCCTACTCCTGAATCAGATAATCCATATAACAATCAGACCTTCTACGGAGCGGCCAAAATGTGGGGAGAACAACTCTTCCGAAGTTTCAAGTTCATGTATGGACTGAACTATGTAGCCCTTCGATATTTTAATGCGTATGGTCCCAGAATGGACACAGACGGCAAATACACCGAGGTGATGATCAAATGGCTGGATTGCATCCGTGACGGAAGAAATCCGCTGATCTATGGAGATGGCTCGACTACAATGGATTTTGTTTATGTCAGAGATATCGCCAAATCGAATATAGCCGCTCTCCAGTCGGAAGTAACCGATGAATCATTTAATATCGGGAATTGTGAAGAAACCAGCCTCAAAGAATTGCTGAATGTCCTTTTGGCCGTCAATAAGTCGAAACTTACACCCGAATACCGTGAGGAAAACTCTATTAATCCGGTAAGCCGCAGGCTGGCGGATATCAGCAAAGCAAAAGAATTACTTCATTTCATGCCGACCATTTCTCTTGAACAGGGTATGAAGGAACTGAGTGAATGGTATTTTGAAAAAATAAAAATCGCCTCAAATTAATGGTTATCAGGGGATCCATGACCCAGGACAAAAATTTGCCGGTTTTCCGTTTGTTGGATAAGACAAAGGTAAATTTTTTCTTTCTCGGTTTATTTCTATTCCAGGTATTATTCATATTCCAGGGGATAGACATAGCGGATGAAGGTTTTCACAGTACGTTTTATCAACAGATTTACCATAATTCCCAATCTGTTGAATACAACTTCATGTACTGGTTCTCAGGAATTGTTGGTGGCGCATGGCTGAAATTATTTCCCGGATACGGATTACTTGGTTTACGACTTGGAGGCGTGATACTGAATATGCTTGCTGTAATCGGCTCTTACAGATTATTGAAAAACTATACCCGTCCCGTTTATCTTAAACTGGGTTTATTGCTTTTGGTACTGATCAATGGCGCTGCCGTCAAGGATATAAATTACAATAACATTTCAGCCATACTTTTTATATGCTCTATACTATTTATATTCAGTGGCCTTAAAAAAAACAAATTATTCGATCTTCTGATTGCCGGCGGCTTTGTCTCCCTGGCCGTTTTCTCCAGGCTGGCCAATATTTCCGGTCTGGCACTTATCGCGGCAATCATTTATTCCGGTTTCTTTGTTTTTAAACAATCTATAGCCCATCAGGTTAAACAAATTGTCTTCTTTGTTTTGGGATTTATTATCATAACCATTCTGGTAATAGGGGCGATGAAAATATCCGGTCAATACGTGTTATTCATCGACAGCATAAAACTTTTGAAGAGCATGGCTAACAGCGGAGAAAATACGCACGATATGGCCAAGCTTATAAAAATAATACTCGGAGACTATACCACCGCAGTCTTTAAACGTACTCTGCCACTATGCATTTTTGTACTTCTGTACAATATGGTATTGAATCAGGTGAAAAGTGATCATCGTTTATCGACCCTACTCAGATATGTTGTTACTGCCGGCTTTGTTCTGTTTTTGTCAGGTTTTATCCTGTTAAATGGCACGTTGACCCTTTGGACATTTTACATGATGCTTTTTGCCGCGATGTCGTTGCTGGCCAGTCTCTTTCTTGTTATCGGAAAAAATAATAAAGAACTGGCCCTGATTAGCCTGGCAGGTACGATTACCACGTTTTCGCTGATTGCAGGTGCTGATTATGGCATTTCAGCATCCGGATCAACCGCACTCTGGATAGGTTTGCCCGTGGCTATCGATTTTTTCATGCGCATTTTTTCAGTGAAAATTGGCGGGTCTTTTGACATCCGGGATTCAACAGATTCCAAATCAGGAAATCTTGGAATTAATTTATCCGTTACACCCCAACAACTGAAGAGAGTCTGGTATTGGGGAATTTATTCCTGTGGTCTTGTTTTATGTCTTCACGCTGTTTTGTACACGTACAACGACAATCCCGACAGAACAAAAATGACCTTTCCGGTTCACAATGCCTTCCTGAAAGGTGTATTGACAACGAGGGAAAGGGCAGCAGCAATCAATGAACTTTTAGAAGCAAGCCCGAAATACCTTAAACGGAATGAATATGTGATCACCTACCGGGATATTCCGCTGTTTTATACATTGACCCAAACCATGCCCTTTATAAAAAATTCATGGCCAAGTCTTTATACAAGGTCCCAATTTGATTATGAATTAAACACAGCGGTAACCGAACATCAGGTTCTACCTCCGATTGTATATCAAAAAGTGCAGACCATTCCGGGACCTTTCTGGCCGGCCCCTACTCCCAACAATACCTCTTTTGATATTGATAGTCCAAAAAACGTCATCATTAAAAAATTCATCGATAAATACGAATACAAATTAAAG
>DATCAO010000630.1:0-3266 GCA_036512575.1 Puia sp. | reverse complement strand
CTGCCTGTGCCGGGCCGGGATCTGAAAGGAACTTTTTTCGCCATGGATTTTCTGAAGCAGCAAAATAAAAGAGTCGGATAGTCGTGCATCAGTTCATTAATGCTCAGATCGACACCTACATTGGTATTGCAACGAAAAACTACGCCTTCCTGCTCCATGAGATGGATCCGCCGGTCGATGATCCATTTCTCCAGCTTAAAATCCGGAATGCCATATCGCAACAAACCTCCCGGTGCATCGTCCCTCTCGAAAACAGTTACAAGATGACCGGCAGAATTTAATTGAGCCGCAGCTGCCAGTCCCGCAGGTCCGGAGCCAACAACGGCAATGCTTTTCCCGGTCCTGATATTGGGTTGTTTGGCTTTAACGAATCCTTTTTCAAAAGCAATTTCAATAATATGTTTTTCGATTTCTTCAATCGTAATAGCCGGTTGATTGATACCGAGCACACAACTGGTTTCGCAGGGAGCAGGGCAGATTCTTCCGGTAAATTCCGGAAAATTATTTGTAGTAACCAGTATATCATAAGCATCCTGCCAGGCTTTCCGGTAAACCGCATCGTTGAATTCCGGAATCACATTACCCAGAGGGCAGCCATGATGGCAAAAAGGAATGCCACAGTTCATGCAGCGGGCTGCCTGTTTGTTCAGTTGTTCAGGTTCGTAAAGATTTACAAATTCTTTGTAATCTTTTCTTCTTTCCTGCACTGGCCTTTTAGATGGCAGTTCACGTTTATATTCCAGGAACCCGGTTGGTTTACCCATCGCTTTGTTCTTAAATTTTTTGAATCAGGAATTGACGCCCACATGGGCTTTTTTTTCTGACAATACTTTTTTAAAGTCTTTAGGAAACACTTTCACAAAATTGCGCAGCTGGTTTTCAAAATCTTCCAGAACAAATTTTGCTACTGTACTCCCGGTGTAAGCATGATGGCGGGAGATCATCTCCTTCATTTCACGGATATCCGTTTCATCCAGCGGGTCCAGGTCGATCATTTCCATATTACAGAGAGAAGCGAATTTTCC
Source organism: Puia sp. (assembly GCA_036512575.1). Classification (GTDB taxonomy): domain Bacteria; phylum Bacteroidota; class Bacteroidia; order Chitinophagales; family Chitinophagaceae; genus Puia. The sequence continues at coordinate 2,241 of DATCAO010000630.1, read as the reverse complement.
GTCCACATTGTAAACATAAGCGATACCACCACTCATGCCAGCTGCAAAATTGCGGCCTGTTGAACCCAGGATAACCACCCTGCCTCCGGTCATGTATTCACATCCGTGGTCGCCAACGCCCTCTACCACCGCATTCGCACCGGAATTGCGAACCGCAAAACGTTCTCCGGCTTTTCCGCGAATAAATGCTTCGCCCGAAGTCGCGCCATAGAAGGCAACGTTGCCGATGATGAAATTTTCTTCAGGAATAAATCCTGCATCCCTGGCCGGATAAACAATCAGTCTCGCGCCTGACAATCCTTTTCCAAAATAATCATTCGCATCGCCTTCCAGCTCAAGTGTTACCCCATGTGTATTGAAAGCTCCAAAGCTTTGTCCCGCAGTACCCGTGAGTTTGAAATGCAGGCTATCGGCCGGCAACCCTTTCCCTTTGAATATTTTGGATATTTCATTCGAAAGAATGGTGCCGATTGTCCGGTCAGTGTTCTTTACTTTAAAAGATGCAGAAACTTTTTGTCCTGACTCAAGAGCCGGTTTTGCGGCTTCAAGTAATTTCCAGTCCAGCACGTCTGATAATCCGTGGTCCTGATCTTCCATATGATAGATGCCGGTAGAATCTGACGCGGGTTCCTTATACAGGATTGGAGAAAGGTTTAATTTTTTTGCTTTCCATTGTTTGAGGTGATCGTTTACTTCAAGGCATTCTACCTGTCCCACCATTTCATCAATTGTATGGAACCCAAGTTCTGCCATGATCTCACGCAGTTCCCGGGTGAGGAATTTAAAAAGGTTCACTACATGATCGGCATTTCCTGCAAATCGTTTTCTCAATTCCGGATCCTGGGTTGCGACGCCAACCGGACAGGTATTCAAATGACATTTTCGCATCAGGATACAGCCTTCAACCACCAGGGCCGCAGTAGCAACACCCCATTCTTCAGCGCCAAGCAAGGTAGCGATCGCGATATCACGTCCGGTTTTCAGCTGCCCGTCGGTTTGTAATACCACCCTGCTGCGTAATTTATTTTTGACCAGGGTCTGATGAGATTCTGCCAATCCCAGTTCCCAGGGAAGTCCGGTATGACGGATCGAGCTGATGGGCGAAGCGCCGGTACCACCATCGTGACCAGAGATCAGGATGACATCTGATTTCGCTTTGGCTACACCGGCGGCAATCGTGCCTACACCGGCTTTGGATACCAGTTTAACATTTATCCTCGCCTTGCGGTTTGCATTCTTAAGGTCAAAGATCAGCTGGGCCAGATCTTCTATTGAATAGATATCATGATGGGGCGGGGGCGAGATCAAACCCACACCTGGTGTGGAATGCCTCACTTTACCAATCCATTCATCCACTTTATGTCCGGGAAGTTGTCCGCCCTCTCCCGGTTTGGCGCCCTGTGCCATTTTAATCTGCAGTTCATCTGCCTGTGTGAGATAATAACTGGTAACTCCGAACCGGGCAGACGCTACCTGTTTAATGGCAGAACGCATCGAATCGCCGTTCTCCATAGTTTCGAAACGGAATTCATCTTCTCCGCCTTCACCCGTATTGCTTTTCGCACCGATGCGATTCATGGCAATGGCGAGGGTGGAATGGGCTTCATGGGAGATCGATCCGAAACTCATTGCACCTGTCGCAAATCTTCTCAATATACTTTCTTCCGGTTCCACTTCTTCTAAAGAAATGGAAGGGCGCGTTCTCCTGAACTGAAACATCCCGCGGATAGTTGCCGCTTTTTCCATCTGATCATTCACCAGCTTGGAATATTTTTTGAACGACGCATAATCGTTCATATGCGTGGAATACTGGAGGTAGTGAATGGTATTCGGATTGAAAAGATGGAATTCACCTTTTCGTTTCCACTGATATACACCTCCTGTCGGAAGCCGTTCCACCGGAATGTCTTTCGGACTGAATGCAAACAAATGTTTGGCCAGTGTTTCACGCGCGATTTCATCGAGACCCATGCCCTCTATGCGTGACGTAGCGCCGGTAAAATATTTTTCCACTACAGTATGATTGAGTCCGATGATCTCAAAGATCTGAGCGCCCTGATAGGATTGCAAAGTGGAAATGCCCATTTTGGAGAAAACCTTCAGCAGCCCATCGTTCACGGCCTTCACATAATTTTTTCTCAAATAGTCGGGTTCCAGATTGGTCTGCAGCTTTCCGGTATCGCGTGCATCCTGGATCGTAGAAAAAGCAAGGTACGGATTGATGGCTGTAGCGCCGAATCC
>DATCAO010000629.1:0-4113 GCA_036512575.1 Puia sp. | reverse complement strand
GATACAGTGCGCAACAAATCATGAACCGGGACGGGGGATTGAAACTGCGTATCGATGATTTGGATTATGTGCAGGGCAAATCGTCTGACTGGGTATCTGCATTGAATTTCAATACCAGTTTACCGGCCGGTCTGTTTCCTTTTCCTGTGCCGATCCGAATTTTCTTTGATGTCGGCACCTATGCAGAAGCCTGGCAAAACAATCCACCCACAAGTAAATTCTTATACACTGGCGGCATCCAGTTAAGTCTTTTCAAAAACGTCCTGAATATATACGCCCCGCTTATATACAGCAGCGACTTCAAAGCAGCATTCGGAGCACTACCCTATGGAAGAATGATAACATTTAGCATAGATATTCAGAACATACGTTACAAGAATTTCATCCGCAAAATAGCCATAGGTGAATAAAACTGTTGCTAACATCAGGCATCTGCGCCGTGAGGAAATAGATTCCGCCCGATGGGACGCCTGTATCCTTCGAGCGGAGAACGGACTGATTTATGCCCGAACCTTTTACCTGGATGCGATGGCCACACATTGGAATGGATTGATCCTGGGAGATTATGAGGCGGTAATGCCCCTGACATGGAATAAAAAATTTGGTTTATCTTATTTATACCAGCCGGCATTTACCGCACAGTTGGGCATATTTTACAGAAATGTTCCGGATAAGGCAATGGAGAATATTTTTATCTCACGGGCAAAAAGCCATTTCCGTTTTTGCGAGATCCATTTAAACTATGCCAATACGATCGAAGACACAACGCCTAAGGCGAACTATACCATCGACCTGGACAAATCTTATGAACAGATACGCCAGGGATACAAAAAAAGACTGCTGGAAAATCTGGACGAAGCCGGATCCCATTCATTGGATTATCTGCCAGGCAAAGACTACGGGGAGGTTATTCATTTATTTAAAAATCAATACGGGCACAGGTTGCCGCATACCCACCCGTCAGACTACGATCATTTTGAAAAATTATGCCGGGAATTGCAAAATCGAAATATGATTTTTATCAGGCAGGTCAGGGGCGGTTCCGGTGAACTACTCAACAACAGCATTTTTCTTCAGGACGATCGCCGGATATACAATATCATGTCTGTTTCACTGCCGGCCGGAAGAGAAAAAAGGGCTCATTTTTATTTGCTGGATCAACTCATCGCTGAGTTTGCAACAAAAAAATTATTGCTGGACTTTGAAGGTTCGGACGTACCGGGCATTGCAGAATTCTATCGGAAATTCGGATCTGTCAATCAGCCCTATCTGTTCCTGAAGTACAATAACCTGCCCTTCCCATTGCGTTTATTCAAATGAACATTATATGGGATGATGCGGAGGGTCCAATAATTTTTCAGCAATGGCCAGATCGAGGGGAGTAGTAATCTTGATATTGTTAGCTTCTCCTTCCACCAGATGTACTGTGCGTCCTGCGGCCTCCAGTACGGAAGCATCATCGGTAAAACTTTCCCGGTACGGAACCTGGTAGGCGGGGAGAATTTGATCACTCATAAAAGTCTGCGGTGTTTGCACCAGCCTGATACTTTTCCTGTTTACGGAAACATGATCATCTTCGATGAGAATCCGTATGCTGTCTTTCGATTCGATACAGGGTATGGCTGAACCAAACCGAATGGTATCTTCATAACACAGATGGATCAGGGAAGGGCTTAACAGGCACCGAACGGCGTCGTGAACAAATACTACGGACGACTCCTGCACAAAAGAGAGTCCTTTTTGAACGGAGTGAAAGCGTGTTTTCCCTCCCGTTACTGTCAACACCGGATAATGGGGGTTCATTTCATCGCAGATTGCCCTGCCGGTATCATAATATTCTTCGGGAAGAACCAATATAATCTGGATGTCTTTGTACGATTTCAGAAAAACCTGCATCGTATACCAGACGATTGGCCAGTTGTGGATCAGCAGAAACTGTTTGGGTAACAAAGATCCCATCCGCAAACCGGCGCCACCGGCAACGATAACTGCATATTTTTTCATCCGAAAGTCATTCTGTTAATAAACGCCGGCATTCCCTCAATAGCCTGGTTTTGTCGATAGCTACCGTACCGACGGTTTCACACACCAAACCTCCGGCGAGGTTCGCGATTTCAGCCATCAGACGGGTATCCCGGGTTAGCGCATAAATCAGGGTGGCCACAGCAATTACGGTATCTCCTGCACCAGACACATCTGCCACGTTCCGGATATGCGAAGGCACAATATGGGACTCTTTTCCATCATCATAAAAAACACCCTTTTCTGATAATGTGATGAATGAAATCTGATGTTTTAATTCCTGTTTCAGTTTGTTATGAATTTGTGCGAGACTGTTTTCATTTACATCTTCCATCAGCAGATTCAGGGCTTCCCGGGCTTCTTTCAGATTGGGTTTGAAAATATCAACCCCTGTATAATCAAAAAAATGTTTTCTTTTAGGATCCACAGCCGTGAGCACCGATTTAGTTTTGCAAATACCGACCAGGGTCCTGATCACATGCTCCGTGAGCACGCCCTTATTGTAGTCCTCAAATATGATGGCCGCGGGGGATTGCGTTTCGATAAAATCTTCCACCCGGCTCACCAATTCTTTTTCCTGTTTGGGGTTTAATGGCAACAGGGTTTCGGAATCCAGCCGCATCATCTGCTGATTGCGACTAATCACACGCATTTTATTCGTAGTAATGCGTTCCCCAGATCTCAATAAATATTCCGTATCAATTTTTTTGCCTTCGAGCAGCCCGGTAAGGATCTGGCCGTCTTTATCTTCGCCGATAACGGAAAAAACAGAGACGGGTGTGCCCAGCGAAGCCAGGTTCAGGGCTACGTTTCCCGCACCTCCGATTCGGTATTCTTTTCTGTCTACCGTAACAACGGGCACCGGTGCTTCGGGAGATATTCTTTCCACGTTACCCCACCAGTAAGTATCGAGCATCATATCTCCGATCACGCCAATTTTTACGGACGAAAATATTTTGAACAACTCTGTGAAATCCATGATTGCTATTTTAATCTGCCTGGTTTTTCCGGTTGCCTGCCCTTGCCACATAAAACAAAGGAATTCCAAGCAGTGCAATAATTAGTCCGGGCCAGGTAAATTCCGGTTTATAAATAATCAGCAATACGCAAAAACTGGTTCCCATAAGCATATACAGTATGGGTAATACCGGGTATCCGAATGCCTTATAAGGCCTCGGCAGGTCCGGTCTCTTTTTTCTCAATATAAAAATACCCAGAATGGTCAATACATAAAAAATCACAACCACAAAAGAAATCATATCCAGCAGATCTCCATATTTTCCACTCAGGCAAAGTACAGAAGCTACGACAAACTGTGCCCAGAGCGCCCATTGCGGCACTGAATTTTTATTCAGCGTGCCGGCCTGGCGAAAAAATAATTTGTCTTTAGCCATCGTATAATAAACTCTTGCACCGGCTAAGATCAATCCGTTGTTGCATCCGAAAGTGGAAATCATGATCAGGAGCGCTATGATCTTAGTTCCGGATTTGCCGAAAATGACCTGCGATGCTGCCACTGCAATGCGGTCTTTCTCGGCATGCGCGATTTCATTCAGAGGCAGTACGGCAACATACATCAGGTTGGCCAATATATAAATAACCGTAACGATTAAAGTGCCGAGGAAAAGAGAAAGACCAATATTTCTCTGCGGGTTTTTTATCTCGCCGGCAATAAATGTTACATTATTCCAGGCATCACTACTGAATACTGAGCCCACCATGGCTGCGGCAATTCCGCCGAACAAGGCGGCCCCCCCGATGGAATTTACGTTAAACCCCTGCGAGGGATTACAAATATCCTTCAGGCTTGATTTTGTTGCCACCCAGGCTTCGGACCAGTTGGCATGCCAGACTTCCGGTCTGAATACAATGAAGCCGGCGACAATTAATCCAAATAACGCAAGAAGTTTTGTAGAAGTAAATATGTTTTGTATCCATTTGCCCCCCTTAACTCCCCGTGTGTTCGTGTACGTTAGGAAGCCGATTAACACGATGGATGCGATCTGGGCTGCACTTATTGTAAAAAAAGTGGGATCCCCGCAGGTATTGGTACCGGTTTGAAACCGAAATATGTGATGATCTTCACTGAGT
>DATCAO010000628.1:0-2239 GCA_036512575.1 Puia sp. | reverse complement strand
TTTCACAACTGAAAGGCCGAAAATGCTGGTAGAGCGCAGGCTGGTTTTACGATTTACCGGATTCAGCGCAATCTCAATGGGAATGGTTACAAATTTCTCAACTTCTTCAGCGCTCCTGCCGGGCCATTGGGTGATGACGGTGATTTCTGTATTTGTGACATCGGGAAATGCCTCGATGGGCATATTGACAAACGTAATCACGCCATAAATGACCAGGATGATTGTGGCGAAATAAATAAAGTATTTATTCTTCAGTGAAAAGGCCAGAATACTTTTGAGGGTCTTGTTCATCAGTCCGGATTTTATCTAGCTGTTCAGTTCCTGGTAAATGAGTAAGGCCTGTGTGCCGATCAGGTGTTCTCCTTCCTTTAGTCCTTCAGAAATATAAGATCGTTCGCCTACGGTATTTACAACCTGTACCGGCCGGATCTTAATGTCGGCGGGAGATTTAAATATCAGCACATAGTATTGGCTGTGATCGAAAATCAGGGCGCGGGAAGGAACGCTGATCAGTCTTTTGTTTTCTGTGGTATTCACAACTACGCTGGCAAACATTTCCGGTTTCAGGAGATAACCCGGGTTTGACAGCACGATGCGCAATTTCATCACCTTGTTAGAAGGATCCAGCACGTTCATGATCTTGTCAATTTTGCCGCGGAATATTTTCCCCGGATAGGAGAGTGTGGTAATGTTCACACTGTCACCGGTTTTTACAAAAGCAATATTGGATTCATACACGTTGGCCATTACCCAGACATTTTTCAGATCGGAGATGGTAAACAAGCCGGTTGCATTATCTGAACGGATCATCATGTTGTTATTGACCTGCCGGTCTACCACGAAACCATCAATGGGGGAGCGTACCGTATATTCGCCACTCATGCTGCCTCCGTTCAGGTTGAGTACCCGTTTCGCTTTTTCGAAAGCCGAAACGGCCTGGTTATATCCTTCCTGCGCAGACAACTGTTCCCGCTCGGAAGCGAGGCCGCTTTTAAACATGTCACTGGTTGCATCCATCGTCTTTTTGGCAATATCCACGTTGGATTTTGCCGTCAGGTAATCATTACTGTATCCTGCCATCTCAGAACTTCTGATCACCGCCAGTTCCTGGCCCCGATGCACATAATCGCCTGCCATCACTTTCACGTCAGACACCTGACCGCTGATGACCGGGAAAATCCTGATCACATTGTCTTCGTTGAAATCCACTTTACCTGTTAAGGTCAGGGAATTTAAAACAGGTGAATTGGTTACCGTATCGATTTCAATCGTCTTTAAAAGAGAGTCAGGGAGAATATATCCCTTTTTCTCCTCAGCCTGCACCGGCTTGTCTGTACAACCGGAAATGCCGCGGGCAAAAATAATTGCTCCTGATATGAGCAAAACGCGATAGGATATCTGCATATGATGTAAAAGGATATTAAGGTTGGAAGAATTCGGTTCCTGTATAATAATTGATGTCTTCAAAAGCGTTCAGGCGGTTCAGTTGAATGGCATTTGAGGAAAGTGTATTGTCTTTATATGAATTATAAAAATCAAGGAAATCGAGCAGGGTAAGATTCCTTTTTTCGTAATTGACCAATACTTCATGCAGCATGTGGTCGAAGTCTTTCATAAATTTCGGATCGATAGCCCGATACATTTTATCGTTGGCAAATGCTTTCTCCAGAGCATGTGAAACATTTTCCTGCACGGTTGCTTCCGTACTCAGCTGCAGGGCGTTGTTGGCATCGTTGGTGATTTTTGCCGTCTGGATATTGCCCTGATTCCGGTTGAAAAAAGGAAGATCAATGGCTGCGCCCAGGCTGGGGAGATAATCAATATAGCTGCCTTGTTTGTCGTAAGCGAGTCCCAGCGTCAGGTTCGGGACAGCCAGCGATTTTTGATAGGAATAGTTTAGTTTGCTGGCCTCAACATTTGTCCTGGCAATCTGCAGGTCAGACCGGTTCAGATAGGCCGAGTCAAGCAAAACAGCGAGTGAATAGGTGGAAGGATTTAACCCATTGAGTTTTGATGAATCCAGCAGGGGAATTATAAATTTCCCCTTAACCTGCAGCACCAGTCTCAACTCGCTTTCCTTTTCATTGATCTGGTTTACCAGTTCCTGGAACTCGGACAGCAGAGAATAGAGCTGCGCTTTGATGCGGATGACCTCTTTTTCAGCGATGTATCCCTTTCCTTCCTGCTCCTCGAAGGCGCGGACCACCTGTTGCAGGGATTTGATTTCTTCATCATATAC
>DATCAO010000627.1:0-2024 GCA_036512575.1 Puia sp. | reverse complement strand
GGCATCTGGCATGAGATAGGTTGCGACGCGCAGGCAGCCATAACCGCCCAGTTTCATGGAGATGCCGGCCAGGAACATGGAGGCTGCGGTCGGAGCAGACGAGTGACCGTCCGGAACCCAGGTGTGAAATGGAAAGAGGGCAGTGAAAATGCCGAAGCCTACAAAAGCAAAAGGGAAAAACAGGTTTTGTATTTCAGGTTCAATATGCAATTTGGAGATCTCTACCATATCGAAACTATGACCACCGGGGGTATGTGTATTAAAATATAATCCCATCAGACCTACAAATACCAGCGCTGATCCGGCCATCAGCATGAGGGCAAGTTTCATGGCGCTGTATTCCTTCCGGCCGGTTCCCCAGATCCCGATGAGCAGGTATTTTGGGATAACGGCCAGCTCCAGGAAGAAAAAAAGTGTAAACAGATCCAGGGAAATAAAATAACCATAAGCACCCACACTCAAAAGAAGGAGCAGGAAGAAAAATTCCTTATTCAGAGTTTCCTGCGTCCAGGAAATCAATACACCAGCAATAACAACAAATGCAGTCAAAAGGATCATGGCAACCGAAATGCCGTCCACCCCCACGTGATAACGAATATTCAGCGGAGCAAACCAGCTCACATTAAACTCAAACAAAAACTGGGAGTCATTACCTGCCGCCCTTTCTTTCCAGTATGTTATGAGCAGTCCGAGCGAGGAGATGAATTGGGCCGACGCACCGATTAAAGAAACCGCTCTCACCTGTTTCAGCCCGTTGCAAAACAGTACAGCAATTGCCGTAAGTGCAGGAAGTATGATGAGCAGGGAGAGGTTCATTCTAATTATTAATTATTAGTTATTAATTATTAGTTATGTAAATAAATAAGATGGCCAGACCGATAATACCACAAAAAAAGTATACAGCGTAATTCTGTAATTTACCCGACTGTAAACCTTTGATCGCGTAAGAAATTTTTTCGGTAACCCATGCGAGCCCATTCATGAATCCATCTACAATATGTTTATCAATCCAGGCAGCGGGTGCAGCAATGAGATTGAAAATGATTTTTTTTGTGATAAAAAGGTAAACTTCATCAATGTAAAACTTATGGTAGGCCAGTTTGTAGAAACTGCCCAGGGAAGAAGCAATTTTCCGGGGTCTGTCGTTTTCAGACTTATACAAATAGGTTGCAAGTGTTATGCCTGCAGCTGCCAGCAAAACAGGCAGGAATGAAAAGCTCAAATCGATCGGGGTTTTCAGGGGCAGGCCGTCCGAAGTTACCCAGGAAGCGATGGGAACGAAACCGCCGAACAATGAGCATACAGCAAGTACGATCATCGGAATTTTCATGGATAAAGTTGCCTCGCCATGATGGGCTTCAAATGATGGCGATGTCTTGCTCCAGAAAATAGAATAATACAGCCGGAACATATAAAAGGCGGTGAGCGCGGAAGTACACAGGCCAATACCGTAAACCATCTTGTTGGTGTGATAGGCCGCCAGTAATATGTCTTCCTTGCTGAAAAATCCGGAGAATGGGGGAATTCCTGAGATGGCGAGGCAGGCAATCAGAAAACTGATATGAGTGACCGGCATGATCTTTCTCAATCCGCCCATGTCCTGCATATTGTTGCTGTGGACCAGGTGTATTACGGCACCCGCACAAAGAAACAGGAGTGATTTGAAAAAAGCATGCGTGAATAAATGAAACATGGAAGCCATATATCCCAGCCCCTGTTCTCCTCCATATTGGGAAACGCCAAGTGCAAACATCATGAAACCAATCTGGGACATGGTTGAAAACGCCAGGATGCGTTTGATGTCTGTCTGGGTACAGGCGATCACCGCTGCGATCAACGCGGAAAAAGCACCGGTATACATGACAACATGCAGGGCTGAGGGATCAAAACAAAATACAGGAAACAGACGGGCAACCAGAAACACGCCGGCTACGACCATTGTAGCAGCGTGAATCAATGCAGATACAGGTGTGGGTCTTTCCATGGCATCGGGCAGCCAGACGTGCAGTGGGAACATAGCAGAT
>DATCAO010000626.1:0-4567 GCA_036512575.1 Puia sp. | reverse complement strand
ATTGTGCAGGGCGGGATTTTTGAAGACCTGCGGCGGGAGTCCTGTGCTTACATCGGCTCCAAAAATGCAGTCGGTAATGCCATCGGGGGACTGAGTGTCGGCGAACCCGACGATGAATTGTATTCGATGACGGCGCTTTGTTGCGAAAACCTTCCCCATGAAAAGCCCCGGTACCTGATGGGTGTTGGTACTCCCTGGAATGTATTGGAATGCATCAGCCTGGGTATCGATATGTTTGACTGTGTGATGCCCACCAGGAATGGCCGCAATGGCATGCTGTTTACTTCCCGTGGTGTTATCAATATTGATAATAAAAAATGGGAATATGATTTTTCACCCATCGATGAGGATATAGATTGTATGTTCAGTAATCAATACAGCAAGGCCTATCTGCGTCATCTGATGAAAAGCAAGGAACTTTTAGCCCTTACCCTCGCAAGTGTCCACAATCTTTCATTTTATCTGCATCTCGTGCAACAGGCACGCGAACATATACTGGCTGGTGACTTCAGCACCTGGAAATCGAAGCAGGTGGAGATTCTGAAGGAAAGACTTTGATTTAGTTGTTAGCTATCAATTGTAAGTTGTTAGCGCCGATACCACTCAGTTCATAACTAACCACTGATAATTAACAACTAAATTAGTTTGCTTTCCACACATTATTACTCTCGTCTGAATCCGGCAACATCCTGTCCGGATCAATGGTCACGCTTTCGATCTGCCGGGTAGAAGGATAAAAGAATTTCCATTCGCCGCCCTTCTCCCAAATTTCCACGGGAAGATGTACACGGCCGGTCTGGCCACCCAGTTCTTTCACTTCAATGGTTACGGGCATCGGAAGTTTTTCCCGGTTTTGTATGGTGATCAGCGAACCGTTTGCGGGACTGGACTGGGCATATTCCACTTTAGTTACCGCTATATCTACTTTCCAGTTGTTTAAAAACCATCCCCGCCAGAACCAGCTCAGGTCCTCGCCACTGCTGTTTTCCATGGCATGAAAGAAATCCCACGGGGTAGGATGTTTGAAAGCCCAGCTGCGTATATAGTAGCGGAAGGCCGAATCAAAGCGCGCTTCACCCAAAATATCGTAGCGCAGCAATTCAAGTCCCATACCGGGTTTGTCGTAAGCACTTGCTGACAGATAGTGCGGATTGGTCGCATCAGGTATCGTCATGATGCTTTCGGAACTGGGTTGGAAGTAACGGGATGCGCGTTCACGGTACCTGGCTTTTGAGTTAAATTCTCCTTTATTAAAATCCTTATCGGATAAAGTATTGATGAATGTATTGAAGCCTTCGTCCATCCAGGCGTATTTCCGTTCATTGCTGCCCACGATCATCGGAAACCAGGTGTGACCGAATTCGTGACTGGTTACACCCCACAATCCCCGGCCTATACTGAAAGCATGGCAGAATACGATGCCGGGATATTCCATGCCGCTCACAGGCCCCGCCACATTTACTGCTACGGGATAGGGATAAGGATACCAGCGTGAAGAATAGTTCTCGATAGCTGCTTTGACAAATTCCGTGGATCTTTTCCAGGCAGAATCTTTTGCCGACTCCAGCGGATAAACCGACATGGCCAGTGATTTTTTTCCTTCAGGCAGATTTATCCGCGTTGCATCCCATACGAAAGCCTCGGAAGATCCGAATGCCACATCCCGGGTGTGGTTGCATTTGAAATGCCAGACGAGTTTGTCTTTGTTCAAACGGCCTGTTCCTTTTCTCACTTCCTCTTCCGTACGGATCATCAGGGTCTTCTCGCTGTTGCGGGCTGCATCCAGTCTTTTTATTTGTTCGGATGTAAGGACTTCTGAAGGGTTCATCAGTTCCCCTGATGCCACGACGAGTTGCTTTCCGGATGTGGTAATGGTAAAATCATAATTTCCGTATTCAAGGTAAAATTCGCCGGCTCCTATATATGGCAGGGCATTCCATCCTAGCACATTGTCGAACACACACATGCGGGGATACCACTGGGCGATATTGTAAATCCATCCGTTGGCCGTTGCCATACGTCCCATCCGGTCGGTGCCGCGTTCGGGAATACCAAAACGGTAAGCGATATTAATTTTCAGTGAATCCCCATGAGGCTTCAGGGCCTCCGGCAGGTAGATCTGCATCCGGGTATCATTGATCTGGTAATTTATTTTTTGCTCGCGTCCCTGGTAAATCACAGAAACAGACCGGATCACATATCCCCCTTCAAATCCCTTGTTGGCATAACGGCCACCCCCAACCGGAGTTGTTTCCTCACCACGCGAATCCGATTTGTAAATATTCTGATCCAGCTGGAGCCACAAAAAGGGAAGGGACTCGGGACTATTGTTTTTATATGTAATCTGAACCGCTCCCGAAATCTGTTGATTCTCATCGTCCAGGGCAACCTGAATATTGTAATCGGCCTCGTTTTGCCAGTATTGGGGCCCCGGAGTTCCTGCTGCCGTTCGGACCTGATCTCCGTATGCCGGGTAGAACATCGGCGCAAAAGCTTCATGCTGATCGTACCCTGTCCCGGATTGTGAGAAAATCCGTATGCTAAAGAAGAAAAAACCGCTCAGGCACAAGAGATTTTTCTTTACTGTCATCCGCAATGATTTTAAACCTGCTAAGATAAATGGTAAAGTCGTTCTAAATCCGGTAAAATGTGACGGATGGTTAGGGCCGGAATCGCTAATTTGCAGGCTCTCAGGGTATGAAAAAACTGGACTGGTACATACTGCGCAAATTCCTGACCACTTTTGTATTCACCATGCTCACATTTACCGTGATTGCTGTAGTGATCGACACCAGTGAAAAGGCAGATGATTTTGTAAAATCAGGGCTGAGCAGTACGCAGCTCATTACACATTATTTCTTTGGTTTTGTACCCTTTATCATGTCCATGATGTTTCCTCTTTTTGTTTTCATCTCCTGCATTTATTTCAGTTCAAAAATGTCGGCACGTTCGGAGTTTGTAGCCATACTGGCAGGAGGCGTACCCTATAACCGGATGCTACGACCCTATGTGGTCGGTGCGCTTTTGCTGGGCACTTTATTCTGGTTTGCCAGTCAGTACTGGGTTCCCCGGGCAAATGAAATCAGGACCAATTTCCAGTCGACATACATAGATCCCCACAGCACGTATAATGGGGATCCTTACCGCACCAATAATTTTTATTTGCGGGTGAACGCTGAAACCTATGTGGGTCTGAAGTACTATGATACTGCCCTTAAAAGATCCGGCGCATTTTTTCTTTCCAAAATAAAGAACAGCAATATTTATTACAACCTGCGCGCGGAGTCGATGAAATGGGATACGGTAAAGAAAAACTGGATCCTGACCAATGCAGTGGAACATTATAATGAGGGGTTGAAGGAATCAGGCCGTGTGATCCCGTCTATGCACATTAACCTGAATGTAAAACCCGAAGAACTGCGCCGGGATGAATACCTGAAGGATAAATTTACCACACCGGAGTTGAAACGATTTATCAGGATGGAAGAAATCCGGGGATCGGAAGGGCTGAATACGTATAAGGAAGAGAGATACCATCGGGATGCGACGCCATTTTCAGTGGTCATTCTAACGATGATGGGTGCGGTTATATCCACCCGTAAAGTTCGTGGCGGCAGCGGTCTGCTCCTGGCCATCGGTCTGGTCATGGCCGCGCTTTTTGTGATAATGGATAAGTTTTCGGTAACATTTGCCACCAAGGGTAATTTTTCTCCTATGCTTGCTGCGTGGATGCCCAACATCATATTCAGTTTTGTAGCGGGATGGCTTTACTGGAAGGCACCCAAATAAAAAAATGTCTGTTTAGATTTTTAAATTTCGGATTCTATGATTTGTTCCGACAGCGTTCATAGATTAACTTTAGCAGCCTGTACCCAATCATCCTTTAAACGCGCAGTATGCCCATCAAAGAAAGGTTTAAGGCCAATGCCGACCTCCTGAGTGCGGAGATAAAAGACATTTTGAAACAGCATGGTTCAAAGAAGATTGGAGATGTAACCCTTTCCCAAATCTATAGCGGGATGCGCGGTATGACCGGCCTGGTTACGGAGACCTCCCTTCTGGACCCGAAAGAAGGCATTCGTTTCCGTGGTTATTCCATACCGGAGATTCAACAGAAATTACCGAAAGCACCCGGGGGAAGTGAACCACTGCCGGAAGGGTTGTTCTTCCTGATGTTGATCGGAGAATTGCCTAATGAACAGGACGTTCACGAACTAACGGCCAACTGGCAACGGCGCAGCCATGTACCCAATCATGTTTTTGATGCTATAGAAGCGTTGCCCGTATCCAGCCACCCGATGACGCAGTTTGTTGTTGCAATCATGGCTTTGCAAACGGAGAGTTTGTTTGCAAAAAAATATGCCGAAGGCCTGAATAAAAAAGATTACTGGGAGGCCATATTTGATGATTCCATGAACCTGATTGCGCGGTTGCCACGTGTGGCGGCATATATATACAGGAGAAAATATAAAAATGGGGTTCATATTCAGCCTAACGGCCTGCTGGACTGGGCGGGGAATTTCGCTCACATGCTGGGCTATGAGAATGAGACCTTTCATGAACTCAT
>DATCAO010000625.1:0-3905 GCA_036512575.1 Puia sp. | reverse complement strand
CGACAAATGCTCCTGTGAGTGACTGATCCGCATCCGGGGTCCGACGGCCGTTCAACCATTCAATCGAAACCAGATCTGAATCCGCAGGTGATAATTTTTCAGCCGCCGCAGTTAGTAATTTCAGGATCTGCTCAGGTCGATGATTTTCCGGGATAAACTGAAGCGGCCAGCTAATAAGTTTTTCGAACCATGCAAAGGCATCGCCGAATGCTGATTGACCCGCTTCCATGCCAACCATACCTGGAATAACCGAGCCCATTACCTGGCCACAAATGCCTTTGACAAAAACATTGTGCATGGATGATTCCGGGGCGACCAGGATATCACAGGTCGAGGTGCCCATGATTTTGCTTAAATGGTAAGGTTCGATCTGCCCGCCTACCGCACCCATATGTGCGTCCATTGCCCCGACCCCTATAATAACTTCGGTGGAAAGACCAAGTCGTTTTGCCCATTCGGCACAAAGTGTTCCCGTTGCTTCTGCGGCTGTATATACTTTTGTGTACAGGCGCTGTGTGGCTCCTGCCATTAAGGGATCCAGGCTGGCAAAAAAATGATCGGGGGGTAAGCCACCCCATTCAGCGGACCAGAGCGCTTTATGTCCGGCGGCGCAAATTCCACGTTTCATATCGTGGATATTGTTTCCACCTGTAAGGAGATAGGGGACCCAGTCACAATGTTCAACCCAGCTATAACAGGCATCCCGAACCGAAACATCAGCACGTAGTATATGCAGCCATTTGGCCCAAAACCATTCAGAAGAATAAATGCCGCCGACATATTTCAGATAATTGACAGGAAATTTTGTAGCCGCGCTATTAATTTCCATAGTTTCCCGAATGGCTGTATGATCTTTCCATAAAACCACCATGGCATTTGGATTGCTTTCGAAAGGGGGCAAAAGAGCCAGGGCCGTTCCGTTCCTGTCGACGGGAAGTGGAGAAGATCCTGTTGTATCTATGGAAATGGCCCTGATCTTTGATGCAATTGCAGGTGTTGCACCCGCAAGACAATGTTTAATGCTGCTTTCAATTCCTTCTATGTAGTCAAGCGGATGCTGTCTGAACTGATTTAGAGAGGCGTTGCAATAAAGCCCCTCCCTCCAGCGGGGATATAAAAATACTGACGACGAGATTTCGTTTCCGTTGCCGGCGTCAACCAGGATTGCCCGGACGGAGTCTGTTCCAAAGTCCAGTCCAATTACATAAGCAGCGGTATCTGCAGTCATGTTTAACCGTTTGGAAGGAACAAGATATAGATTTCATCTTAATAAATATAAAAAATACGGAACACGAATCCGCGAAGAAATCGCACTTCGTTCTGCGGGATATGACGCTTTTTAAAGATGATGATGATAAAGCGTATCTGGTTTATGCTTCAGAGCGAAACAACACCATGCACATCTGTCTTTTGTCGGATGACTATCTTTCCCTTACGAAATACTATTCCCGTATATTAATTGATCAGAGAAGGGAGGCGCCCGCTTTGTTCAAATATGGAAGTAAGTATTTCCTGATTACCTCTCTTTGCAGCGGATGGAGTCCGAATGCCGCGTTATATTCTGTTGCAGACAGCCTCATGGGCAATTGGGAAAACCGGGGAAATCCATGCGTTGGCTCCGGGGCAGATACCTGTTTTGGATCGCAAAGCAGTTTCGTATTGCCGGTAAATTCAAGGACTGGTTCGTTCATTTTTATAGCGGACCGGTGGAATAAAACGAATCTCCCGGACTCCAGGTATATGTGGTTTCCTATTCAGATAGACAAGGAAGAATCGAAAATTCAAATCAAAGAATCTGAAACAGTAGGTCATTAAACCGGTAAAATTTATCTGGAAAGAAAATTACCCGGTAAACGCATGCCCCGCTCGTCGGCCAACACTTTAGACATCACTTTTTGCAGCCTTTTCGGGATGATGTTTATTTCTTCCGGTACAAGGGGTTGGAGGATTTCAAAAAATTCGTCTTCATCATCATAATAACCGAAATACAATTCATACCGGTTATCGCTGTGTAGTCTTAAAGATATTTCCTTGTCTTCTTCATAATTATGCATACTGATGACCGCCCACTGGTCATTGTCCACGAATTCAAACCGGACTTCTACCGGGTCTTTACTAACGACCTCGGTCACCAGTTTTTCAATTAGTTCACTGGAATGGTTTTTTAGCAGCTCTTCATTGGTCATATACTGTACTTAAATACCTGCTGAAGGTAAATAATAGCAGCTGAATTTGATTATTTCCCCTTTTGGGTCTTAAAACCGGCACCATGTCCGGAATATTTCCCGTTCTTGGAAAAATCAAAAAAAGCCCGGTTTTATTTCCAATATTCTGCAGGTTTTCTGTACAAATTTGACCCTGAAAAACGTTTAATATATAGCAATTTGATCCGTTTTTACCCAAACACCTGAAGCCCTATGAAACCCATAGATTATTTGTATTTCAACATTTACAATCACTTTTACCAACGCAGCTATGCCTCACGGGAATTTTTTGCCCGCATTCAGGCGATGTATTTATTCTCTCTTTCTGTTGGAGGATGGATGCTGTTGGTGGAAACTGCTTACCTGCGTATGATCAGGCATTCCTGGTTTACTTCAAAACCCGGAGCAACGATTTTCGCCGCTACGGTTTACCTGTTAACAGCGTTGATTTTTAACCATATTTTTATTGTGAATGAACGCGACCGCAAGATATTTGGAAAATACGAAGAGGAATGGGATCGCAATCCCAATAAAAAAAGGGACTTCATGATTTCCGTATTTGTAATTGTGGTGCCCTACCTGTTCCTGGTGTCTCTTTCGATATTTTTCCCCAGGCATACATGAGGTCTGATTATCATCTATTTAGCTAATTATCCCCCAGTTAAATATTTTAAAAAAAATTAAATACTGTCTCATTATCAAATAGGATTCGGACATTTGCCATCCCTGCATTTGATCAATCCGAAGAATATTGCTGATGGTTAAAAGATTTGTACTGCTGATTTGTCTTGGTTTGGCTGTTCCCGCGTTGTTTAGTTCTGCGGCGATTGTCCGTAATCACAGAATAGCAGTGAGGCCTGATCCCGCAACAGTTTCATCCGCGCTTCTGGGATTGTATAATATTTTATCTCTCGATAGTCTTGGATTATCCAAAGCGGCCTTCGATGCGGCGATAACCGGGTATCAAAATCTGCAAAAAAGCGGAGCCATTCAGCATGCGGGAATTTTATCCATAGTTGATTTCAGTCTGCCGTCTTTTAAAAAACGCCTGTTCGTTTTGGATATGGAGAATGGGAAATTGCTATTCAATACTCTGGTTGCACATGGCCGGAATTCCGGTCAGCTGGTTGCTACGAGATTTTCCAATCGCTCCAGGAGTTTTGAAAGCAGTCTGGGTTTTTATCTGACGGGTGAAACCTACAACGGACAGAATGGATATTCACTCCGTCTTCTGGGTATTGAACCCGGTATCAACAATAATGCTTTCAAAAGAGGGATCGTGGTGCATGGTGCCTCTTATGTAAATGAAGAGACCTCAAATGCCAATGGCCGGATGGGCAGGAGCGAAGGTTGCCCGGCCATCCCCGCAGATATTCACCGTTCGGTGATCGAAGCCATCAAAGACGGAAGTTGTTTTTTTATCTATGGTAGGAACAGACGTTATTTAACCAGTTCCAAATTGCTTAAAGGGTCCCGGCTCTCCTGAAATTAAACGGCCTGCGAATCGTTATCATTTGATTAACCAATCAAATGCGAATTTTGATGTTAATGCGGACCGTCCTTTTCATTGTTCTGTTACTATCCATTCGGGCAACGGCCCATGCTCAGAAAACTTATGGATTTGTAAAGGGAACCATTGCTGATACAACAGCAAAGCAGGATCTCAGCGAGGCCACCGTTTCTCTCACACCAATCAGTGAA
>DATCAO010000624.1:0-4963 GCA_036512575.1 Puia sp. | reverse complement strand
AACCCAGGCCAATGGCTTTGTTTAAGGAAGGTGACTGTGTACCCGAAGTAACTTCCCCGATTTGCATACCTGAAAAATCCTTGATTTCATACCCCTGGCGTGGTATGCCTTTTTCTACCATTTCAAAGCCAACCAGTTTTTTCTGAATGCCTCCTTTTTTTTTCTGTTCGATCAATTCCCTGCCCACGAAAGGTTTGGAAAACCGCGTAATCCATCCGAGACCCGCTTCTATAGGTGAGGTAGAATCGTCGATGTCATTCCCGTACAAACAATACCCCATTTCGAGTCGCAGGGTATCCCTTGCGGCCAGGCCGGCAGGTTTGAGCCCCTGGGATTTGCCCGCATCAAAAATGGCATCCCAGATTTTATTAGCCGAGTCGTTTTTATCCTCGAAGTAAATTTCAACGCCACCCGCGCCCGTATATCCTGTAGCGCTGATCAATACATTTTCCACACCTGCAAATACCCCTTTCACAAAATGGTAATACTTCAGGTTCATGAGGTCCATGGAAGTGAGTGGCTGTAATAAACGCGTAGCCTGGGGCCCCTGAACGGCGAGGAGACATGTTTTGGACGAAATATCTTCCATCGTAACATCGTCCGTCTTATAATGGCCGATCCATTTCCAGTCTTTTTCAATATTGGCTGCATTTACAACCAGCATGTATACCTCATTTTCCCGGATACAATAAACCAACAGATCGTCTACAATACCGGCAGATTCATTCGGAAGGCAACTGTATTGTGCCTGGCCGTTGGTCAATTTGGCTGCGTCATTGCTGGTAACCTGCTGGATCAGGCCAAGTGCCCCCGGTCCTTTCAGGATAAATTCACCCATATGGCTCACATCAAAAATGCCTGCATTATTGCGCACTGCAAGGTGTTCATCGTTTATGCCGGTGTAACTGATCGGCATATTGTAGCCGGCAAACTCGGCCATTTTTGCACCCAGCTCCAGGTGTTTGTGCGTAAAAGGAGTGTTCTTCATATCACAGGAAATATTTACTAAACCGGGGGTGAAATTAAAACTTGCGGTTCAGGCAGCCAATAATAAATATGGCCACCTGTAGGTGGCCATTGTTAGTAAGCTGTTGCGATTAACCTAAACTGGATAGTAAAACAACCGCTGAGCTGCTTTCCGGGAATCTGCTTATAGATTGTCCTTCGGAACCTAGAACCTGCGTTGCGGCTGATGTGGATGTTTTGGGTTTATGATAGCGATAGTCGCTCTTGGGGTTATTGTTTTTCTTTTGCAGACTGTCAACACTTTCTTTACGTTCGGGGGCTTCCTTTCTTTCAGGTTTTTCCTGGCGTTCAGGTTTTTCCGGCTGCTCTCCGTCGCTACGCAAATTTCTGTCGCTTCTTTCAAGCCCATTTTCCGTCATGGTATATTCCACTTCGGAATCCCAACCATCATTCTGGTATTCATCATCATCAAAATCAACGTTGAAACCATTGTTGCGCCATTTGCGGTTGATCGTGAACCAATGGTATTCATCCAGGTTGGCATTCATAAAAATCTTTTTCCCGACAGGCATTTCAATCACCACCAGAACCTGTTGGTTGCGAAACTGGTCCCTGGGTTTTATTGCAAACCCGCGGCCGAGTAAAAGCATGCTATCCTGCTGTTCTACCTGGAAATTGATTTCTGATGCTGAATGTCCAGCCTCGGCTGTTGTATTGCCGCGACTAAGTTTTTGAACCTGCAGATGCCAGGAGCTGTCCTTACTTTTTACCACATTCACCCTGACCGTATTCAGGGTCAGGCTGTCGTCCGATATATCAAAGAAAGGGCCTTTGTGATTCCAGTTGATGCCCATCCAGTCTGATTCCAGGTAGTAGGGTTTGGAGTCATCTATTTTTACGATCATCTTTCCGTTCGCCGGACCTGAAATCGGAATTTCCTGACTAACTCCGTTGCGGGAACTGAAATGACGGCTGATGGATGCAGTCAGGAATATAAAACTGATCAGGCCGATTACCCAAAGACTTCCGAAAGTATAACCCAGGTAATTGCTGCCCCTTCTTACTCCAATAATTCTGCGGATCAGCCAAGTCAGTAAACCCACGACGGGTAGTATGATGAAAAACAGGAGAACCGACCAGGCCATCAAATTCTGCCAGAATCCCTGTATCAGATAATCTTTCAGGGGAAGTACCACCGGTCCTGTAAAAATCAGGCCGATGAGTGCCATCACCAGGGCGAAGGTTATGATGACGGAAATAAACAAAAAGAAAGCTTTGAAAAGTACGCCGATCGCGTGGCCGATACCCTGACGGGGGCCGTTTATGGAAGAAATATCTTTCCGGATGCTTCCTGAACGGTCTTTTATTTCGCTGCCGAACTGCTCAGCTTTTTCCTTTATTTCTGCACCCACGACTGTCGCTTTCTGCCTGAATCCTTCCAGGTCGCTTTTGATCGTGTTTTTTATTGACTCCAGGTCAATCTTTTCCCCGCGCATTTCAAGTTTTTCAGATGCTGTCTGGGCTTCCGGCAAGACAATCCAGAGGATAACGTAAAGGACCAAAAGCGAACCTCCAAAACCTCCTGAAATAAAATTAAATCCATCAAAATCAAACCAACCCCGGTGAAGTATTGAGGCCAGCATTCCGGTTATTAAAGGCAGGCAAAAAATAACGCGCGGAATCCATATCTCAATATTAAAGTAGGCAGCCAGACCACTGGCCACACCGGCTACTACCCGATGATCAGGATCGCGGAAAAGTCTTTTCTTAATTTTTGATACCGTCGATCTGGACGGAAGCACAACCCATAAAATAAGGTAGAGCAGGATGCCCGTCCCGAATCCAAGCATAAGAAGTGCAAATATTATACGTACTACGGAAGAATCTATTTTCAGGTAAGCTGCGAGTCCTCCGCAAACGCCACCCAGCATTTTATCGTTTTCGGAACGATACAATCTATGGGGTTCTTCACTTGCAGTTTCCTGTGCAAAACCTGCAGGTTGTTTACCGGCGCTTGTTTTGGGTTCTTCGTCCTGATCGAAATCTTCGGGACGGCCCATGCTGTTGATGATTTCCTCCACGTCCGCATCAGTGATACAGGTTGCGCCTTTTTTGAGCCGGTCTGAGAACAGCTCCGCAAAACGGTTTTCAATGTCGTTTACGATTTCGTCGCCGCCCTCTTCACCTGCAAAATGTTTTTTCAAGCTCTCAACGTACTTGCGTAAAATATCATAAGCCGTTTCTTCTATCGGGATGACCCGGCTATGAAAATTTATGTTGATGATCTTTTTCATTGTATTCTTATTTGGAAATGGTTAAGGTCGTTTTATGGATTTTCAGAGATTTTTTCACTTTTATTTGCGAGGGCGTCCACTGCGTCGGCGAGTTCTTTCCAGGTTGTTTCCAGTTCCCGGTAAAACGCCAGTCCCTTTTCGGTCAGGGAGAAATATTTGCGTGGTGGCCCGGAATTACTTTCTACCCAACGGTAGGTGAGCATGTCTGCATTTTTTAATCTGGTCAGTAAAGGGTAAAGGGTTCCTTCCAGGATCTGCAGATTGGCAGAGCGCATCTCTTCCACAATGTCCGATGGATATGCCTCTCCACGGCGGATGACGGAAAGAATACAGAATTCCAGGATTCCTTTTCGCATCTGGCTCTGTGTGTTTTCTATGTTCATGGTCTTGCGCTTTAAATGTGTGTGAACGCTTTCGAAAACAAAGATAAGGGGAAATTTAGTACTATGCAAAACAAAGTACCATGGAAAAATCAATAACTCTCATAGTCAGCTATTGACAAAAAGACAACACGCTAATATTCAACGATATAAAAAATAATCAATTATTGAGACGGTCTCTGAAAAATGATGAACGGTAAAAAGACTGTCGAAAATGCGCGGTATGTACGGATCTCAGAAGGTAATAAAGAGTAACCTAAGTAATGGTTCGGCAGGATTATCTTGATATCAAGACTAAAACTCGGCATTCTTCGGTGTACGGGGAAAAGGAATCACGTCCCGGATATTGGTCATTCCTGTTACAAACTGGACCATCCGCTCAAATCCCAGCCCGAATCCTGCATGAGGAACCGAACCAAAACGACGGGTGTCCAGGTACCACCACATTTGTTCTACGGGGATATGCATTTCCCGCATGCGCTGTTCGAGTACATCAAGTCTTTCCTCACGCTGTGAGCCGCCAACGATCTCACCAATTCCCGGAGCAAGAATATCCATGGCTGCTACGGTTTTGCCATCAGGATTCTGCCTCATATAAAAAGCCTTGATCTCCTTTGGATAATTCGTAACGATTACCGGTTTCATAAAATGCTTTTCTACCAGCCAGCGTTCGTGTTCACTTTGCAGGTCTGTGCCCCACGACAGATCGTATTTGAATTTTTTCTTTTTATAAGCAGTGGATTGTAGCAGAATATCAATGGCCTCCGTATAGGTAATCCTTTCGAAATCCTGACTGGCAACGGCTTCCAGCTTAGCAATCAGTCCGGTTTCACTGCGCTCTGCCTGAGGTTTTTGCTTTTCTTCTTCTGCCAGGCGCTGATCAAGGAATTCCAGGTCTGCCCGGTTATTTTTCAGCACATAAGCAATCAGGTACCGGACAAAAGCCTCGGCCAGGTTCATATTATCTTCCAGATCATTAAATGCCACTTCCGGTTCAATCATCCAGAATTCGGCAAGGTGCCGGGCCGTATTGGAGTTTTCTGCACGGAATGTGGGTCCGAATGTATAAATCTCTGAAAACCCCATTGCTGCAAGTTCTCCTTCGAGTTGTCCGCTGACGGTCAGGTTGGTTGCCCTGCCGAAAAAATCCTGACTGAAATCGACTTCCCCGTTTTCATTCCTCGGTGTTTTGTCGAATGGAAGGGTTGTCACCCGGAACATTTCGCCCGCTCCTTCGGCATCAGATGCTGTAACGATGGGTGTATGCAGATAAACAAAACCTCTTTCATTAAAAAACTGATGTACGGCGAAGGCCAGGGCATG
>DATCAO010000623.1:0-2355 GCA_036512575.1 Puia sp. | reverse complement strand
CTGGTTACCACACAGTTTGCCGCAACCGTAGCCCTGATCATCGGTTCCTTTGTGGTATACCGGCAGATCCGTTTTGTCAATGCACAAAGCCTCGGTATGAATTTATCCCGGGTACTGATTATCAAACCGCCCGTTCTCAGTTCATTTGATTCAAGTTTTATCAGTCATGAGAACAGTTTTAAATCCGAGCTGACACAGATCCCCGGCGTGCTGATGGCTTGCACTTCAGGGCGCGTGGCCGGCGATGAATTGGGCAGGTCTTTTAACGTGCATCGTACAGATAAGAATACAGATACAAAAATTACGATCCGGAATATGGGTATAGATTTTAATTATCTGAATCTGTATGGCATCCCGCTAAAAGCAGGACGGAATTTTGTTCAGACAGACTATAATCCGGATTTTGATAAACTGAGTCATGTGCTCATCAGTGAGGGCGCGGCTAAAAGTCTCGGGTTTTTTTCCAATGAAGAAGCAATCGGCAAAAATATTGTGGTCTTTGGCAAAACCTGGAATATAGTCGGCGTTATCAGGGATTTTCACCAGAAGTCCCTCCATTACGCGCTTGAGCCGGTCGTGATGATGCCTTTCGCAGGAACAGACCATCCAATTTCTGTTAAACTGAGTGGAAATGACCTGGCACCCATTATCGCTGCGATCAAATTGAAATACAATGCCTTCTTTCCCGGAAATCTTTTCGACCAATATTTTATCGATGATCATTTCAATGCACTGTATAAGAATGATCAGTTGTTCGGGAAAGTATTCGCCTTGTTTGCTGCATTCGCCATCTGTATCGCCTGCCTGGGTTTACTCGGACTCTCCCTCTTTACAACAGCGCAGAGAACCAAGGAAATCGGTGTGCGTAAGGTTTTGGGTGCATCCAGTTCCAGTATTGTTTTTTTACTGTCGAAGGATTTTATCCGGCTCATCATCATCTCATTTCTGATCGCTTCCCCCCTTGCCTGGTATGTGATGAACAGCTGGCTGCAGGGGTTTGCATACCGTATTCCGATAAGCTGGTGGATCTTCCCCGGGGCTGGTCTGCTCGCGGTAGCCATCGCCCTGGGAACCGTTAGTTTCCAGACGATCAAAGCCGCAGCGATGAATCCGGCGACCAGCCTGAGATCTGAATGACGGTTGGCGGTTGAGGGCAAAAAACGAATTAATAATTAATAAATAATAATTAATAATTTGAACTGAAGTTATGATAAAAAATTATTTCAAAATCGCCTGGAGAAACCTGGTAAAAAACAAAGCGCATTCCTTTATTAATATCGTGGGGTTGAGTGTCGGAATGGCTGTGGCGATGATCATCGGTCTCTGGATCTGGGATGAAATGACCTACAATAAAGAGAATCCGAATTATGACCGGATCGCGCAGATCTATCAGAATAATACCATGAACACCACAGTGGAGACCTGGAATTCCATGCCTCGTCCGCTGGGTGACGAGTTGCGTAAAACCCATGGAAGTGATTTCAAATATATCGTGATGTCGTCCTGGACGGAATCCCATTTCCTCACCAGCGGCGATAAGAAAGTAACAAAGGATGGTAATTTCCTGGAACCGGAAGGTCCTGCTTTGCTGAACCTTCATATGCTCAAAGGAACCCGGCAAGGTCTGAAAGAAACTTTTTCCATTTTAATATCCGCATCCACGGCGAAAGCGCTTTTCGGAGATGCCGATCCCATGAATAAACTGATCCGGATGGATGATAAACTGGATGCAAAAGTCACCGGCGTTTATGAAGATTTCCCGCAGAATTCAAATTTTGGAAACGTGAATTTTATTTCCACCTGGGAATTAAAAAAATATAAGGACCCATATATGGTGCATATGGACTGGGGCAACAATGCTTTCCAGATTTTTGTTCAGATCGCTGATCTTGCCGATATGGGAGCCGTGTCCCGTAAAATAAAAGATGCCAAGCTCCTTAATGTAGCTCCGGAAGATAGAAGGTATCATCCGCAACTCTTTCTTTATCCCATGAGTAAATGGCATCTCTATGGTGAATTTAAGAATGGGGTGAATACGGGCGGCGCGATTCAATATGTATGGCTGTTTGGAATCATCGGTGTGTTCGTGCTGATCCTGGGCTGCATCAATTTCATGAACCTCAGCACCGCACGCTCACAAAAAAGGGCGCGGGAGGTAGGCATCCGCAAAGCCGTCGGGTCCTTGCGCGGGCAACTGATCGGACAATTCTATATGGAATCCATACTCGTGTCGTTCCTTGCCTTCCTGTTTGCATTGGTTTTAACCGGGCTGATGCTGCCCCTGTTTAATGAAGTGGCGGATAAGAACATGCATATTCTCTGGACCAGCGGCTGGTTCTGGATTATTTGTCTCTT
>DATCAO010000622.1:0-2568 GCA_036512575.1 Puia sp. | reverse complement strand
GAATGCCCAGCTCAATGACAGTTCTTTCGCCAATTTCTATCACCTGCTCGTCAATTTGTCTCTTGGTCTTTTCCACGACTTCCTCAATTCGCGCCGGGTGAATTCGGCCGTCTGCAACCAGACGTTGCAGGGAAAGGCGGGCGATTTCCCGCCGCAGGGGATCGAATGAAGAAAGGACAATGGCCTCCGGAGTATCATCCACGATCAGGTCTACGCCTGTGGCAGCTTCCAGGGCCCTGATATTACGGCCTTCACGGCCGATAATCTGCCCCTTAATTTCATCGCTTTCCAGGTTGAATACGGTTATGGAATTCTCAATGGCCTGTTCGGCGGCGGTACGTTGAATACTCTGAATGATGATTTTCCGGGCTTCTTTGTTGGCTTTCTGGCGGGCATCATCAATAATTTCCTGTTGGAGGGCCAGTGCCTGGGTATGGGCTTCCTGTTTAAGGCTTTCAATGAGTTGATTTTTAGCCTCTTCTCCCGTTAAACCGGCTATTTTTTCCAGCCGGCGGATATGCTCTTCCTGGTGTTTTTCCAGCTCGGTGCGTTTATGATTCACCACATCGATCTGGCGGTTCAGATTTTCTTTGATGGCATCATTCTCTTTTGCCTGCTTATCCAATGACTCCAGACGTTGCGTGATGCTCTGCTCTTTTTGTTTGGTCCTCAATTCGGAATCAGCCAGCCTCCGGTTTCTTTCCAGGACCTCTTTATCGTGTTCAGATTTGAGTTGTACGAAACGTTCTTTAGCTTCTAGTAGCTTTTCCTTTTTTAAAGTTTCTGCGGAAAGCTGGGCATCTGAAAGGACTTTCTGGCTCTGTTGGTTGGCTTCTTCAATTTGTTTTCTGGTGTTTTTCGAAAAGATCAATTTACCCGCCAGCACGCCAATGGCAAGACATATGACAGCAATTATTATGTATATCACGGTTGAATCCATGGAAACTTGAGTTTAGAATGTTCAGAATCATATTTTTATCATCCATGAGGCAAAGGGGGATGGGTAGCGAAGATAAGGTTTTTTATGTAGGGCTCCCGATCCTCAGCTCAGGATCTTATCGAGTTGCTCCTCCATTTTGCCGAGGGTATTCATAAATTCGGAGGAAGTCTCATTTTCGGAACCCGGAAGGGTTTGGGTGGCATACCATAGAACAACCATGGAAATATAGTCCTGCATGTCTTTACCGGCAAACTGGGACTTAAATTCGATGATTTTGTCATTGATCGTCTTCAAGGTTCCCCTTACGGCACCTTCATCCTCAGGTTTTATCCTGATCCGGAAGGACCGGTCGCCGATTACGATATTTATTGGGATAAGCGCTTGCATGTTTCGGATTCTTGTTTTAACTTTAAAAATACCAGCTGGCTAACGATTTTCCGAAGTTAAGTTAAGTTCTTCTGAAGAATCCACCCGGTGGGCAATGTTTCCTTAATCCAATATCCAGTACCTATGTTCCTAAAGATCAAATCTCCGACTTTTATTGATCGGCTAAGCCTAGAGATCAATCAGACACAGAAATCATTATTGAAGGCAGTTTTAAAAGACGACAGCGGGGCAATTTGCAGCATCATGCAAAAAGAACTCGGATTCGGTCAGCAGTTTCTCGACTGGGAAGGGCTGAATGAACTGCCTTATGGTGTGTATACCCTTGAAGTGTCGCAGGGAGCAGATGAAATGAAAATGCGTCTCGTAAAACGAATCTGAGATCGTGCTATTCCTGCAGCAGGGCGATACATTTGTCAATCTCCCTGATGTATTGATTTAGTCTTTTCTCAAGCATTTTTTTGTCAGATCCATCCATACCATTCACCGACAACTTGGAAACCTCTGCCTGTTGACGGAATTTTTCCCCTTCACGGGAAAGATCTTCACATCGTATCAGCATTTTTTTCAGGTCTTCCCTGAGTCTTTCATTTTCCTTTTGAAGAATCAGGTGCTGTTTCAGCAATAATCCTATTTTTTCATGCACTCTCTTGAGCTGTAATTCCGGTTGCGTCATGAAAATCGTTTTATAAATAATAGTAAGGTTATTTCCTGATTTCAGCTTTCAGTTCTTCTTCAGCAGTTTTCATAATGCGGTTCATCATTCCGTCAATTTCTTTGTCAGTCAGTGTTTTTTCATTATCCAGAAATGTAAAACTGATGGCCATCGATTTTTTATCCTTTCCAAGTTTTTCACTTTCAAAAATATCGAACAACTGAACGCCGCGTAATTTCTGTAGGCCGATTCCCTTCAGGGCCTTCTCCACAATTTCAAATGGCACTGTTTTCTCTACGATCAAAGCAAGGTCACGGTTTACAGGGTTCTGCCTGGGCAATTCCGAAAATACAATATTGTTTTCAGCAGCGAGCTCAATTAGTTGGTCCCAATGGATATCTGCAAAAAATACGGGTTGCCGGATCTCGAATTTACGTAATATAGCATTGTCTACTTCTCCGGCGGTCAGAATGATCCGGTCTCCCAGTTTGACTTCCTGGCCCCCCACGAGTTTCGGATGGTTTAACCGCCCCGGATCGCCCTGTATCCCGGCAAGTTTGCAAATTGCTGAGCAGATACCCTTAAGGTA
>DATCAO010000621.1:0-4164 GCA_036512575.1 Puia sp. | reverse complement strand
ATAAAATCCATAATGATTTTTCATAGCAGCGAAGAAAACCAGCATGCCGTTTAATTTATATGCCGGCATATAATAGCTGATCGTTTCTTCGGCTCCGGGAGCTGCCTGCCTGATTGTTTTTCTGAGCAGGTTCAGTCTTTTCCGGATCGGAGCCGGATACAGGGCAATATATTCATCCACGTTTGAAAATTTTCCCTTCTGTTGCATATTTTCTGTTGCAATGTCGTGCAGGCGGTTTGAGGATTATTTTACTCAACGGCGAATAATATCCGCCTAAAAACGACCCCTTAAAATCAAGGATTTTAAGGGGTCGTTGAAAATGGGCTGATTCGGTTTAGTGGCCACCAAAATCAAATACCAGGCCACCTGTAAATCCAAATTGCAGGATGGTCGCATAGGTGGTATAAGGATATCCATAGTACCAGGCAGTTCCCGTAGCCTGTGCGCTACCCAATAACTGGGCTCCGATTTTGATTCCGACGGCATCGCTGGCTTTGAACTTAACCCCTGCTTTGATGTCCCAGGCAAATTTGGTAGAGGAGGCTGATCCAGTATAAAAACCTGCTCCCAATCCAATCCCTCCATAGGGCTGTATTTTGGGGTTGTTCATATAATACTGTTCAAAATTCAACAGGATGTAAGAAATGGTACCCGTTGTATTATTGCCATTCTGCAGAACATTACCTGGATATGTGTAGAGGGGAACGTTAGTACGCTGATACTGATATTGCAATTCCAGTCCTGTTCCCTGAGCGTTTACGCCTTCCAGGCTCGCGCCAAACATACCCCCGCCATTGATGTAAGCATAGGCGTTACCAAAATTAATCTTATCCCTGAACGTGTATCCACCATACAGATTAAGGGACAAATGCTGCGAATATCCTGCAGCAGCAATAAAAAGAATAACGGATGTAACTAGTGTTTTTTTCATAAAAGTTAATTGGGTGTAAAAATCGGTTTTTAACTTGATAAAGTCATGATTTAACCGGTTTTACGGTTAAACGGGTACTAAATTAGAACAAATTAGTGATTCCCCTTTTTTGAGATTTTTTTCATGAAGCCGGGGAGATATACGTTACCGATAGGAATCACCTTATCCTTCACGTGAATTTGTTGTTTTTCCACGCTGATGATTTTATCCCATGCCACAAAATAAGAACGATGAACGCGAATGAAACGACGGCCCGGGAGCAGTTCTTCCATTTGTTTCATCGTTTGCAGGCTCACGATCCGGTGCGATTTGGTCATGATGGAAACATAGTTCTTCAGGCCCATGACATAGTAAATGTCATCAAGCTCCAGGCGTACGAGCCTCGTGGCTTCTTTAATAAAAATAAACCCACCCTTTATTTGTGCTGAGTCTGTGGCCGATTTCACCTGCTCAATCGGAAATTTTATTTTATAGGCTTTTTCTGCCGCCCGGAAAAACCGTTCAAAGAGAACTGGTTTTAAAAGAAAATCCACCGCATTATTTTCAAATGCATCATAAGCAAGACTCTTATTCGAGGAAATGAGTATGACCAATGCATGGAGCTGGAAAATGCGAATCTGCGTATAATCTGTTTGCGGCGACTTTCGCATGTTGAAGAAGACCAGGTCTGCCGCTTTGTTTTTTAAAAATACCAGGGCTTCTTTGGGATCTTGAAATGATCCGGTCAATTCTAAAAAAGGAATTTTCCGGATATGATTTTTCAAAGACTGTGTTGTCTGAGCCTGATCAGTGACAATAATACATTTCATGTTCCGGTCTATTCTGCACAACTTACTAAATTTAATTTCTTTCTGTTATCGATAAAAAAAAGACAGTTCCGGTTAGTCCGGAACTGTCTTTTATCTATGTCTAGTCTATTACAGTTTTGTAATCTGGACTACCCTGATATCATTACCCAAGGTAAATTTCACATAATAATTACCCATCGGCACTCCGTGTAAATTGATTAAAACGGAGTTGAATCCTGCCGGGCGGCTACCTTCAAATAAGGTTTGTCTCACCCTGCCGTCCATATTGAGCAGTTGAATTTGTACTCTTTTCTCTTTATCCATCAGGAACAGGGCGGCAGCTGTACCATGAATGGGGTTGGGTGCAATCCGGATATGATAGTCATAACCGCTGTCTCCCATTTTACTAACCACCTCCACGATGAAACTCTTGGTTACGGTTCCGCCACTTCCATCATCAGCCGTTACTGTAACGATACAGTTTCCTACGGTCAGGCCATGTATGATTAAATTGCTGCCCTGAACTTCAACCCTCACATACTGGGAACTGTCTACAACAGCCGTGTACGTAAGCACGTCTCCCGGATCTTCGTCAGAAAAATAATTGCTTAAATCGACGATCTGGGTAAGGCCCTTTTCAAGGAATACATATGGTATACCGTTTGAAACAGGCGCTTTATTTACTTTAATCCACAAGTGCAGCGTATCATAACCACTGGCACCGTTTACATCAGTCGCCACAAATGGCAGGCTGATATGCCCGGTATCTTTCTGGATGATGCCTGTCTCGCCTGTCGGCTTGACAAATACCTGAACCATCGGATTCGCATCACCCGCAAATCCATAGGTCACAGCATCTCCATCCGGATCAAGGAAAACGGTATCCAGTGCCAGCGTCAGGCCGGGGCCGTCTAACGAGATGGTGCGATTTTTAAGATGCTTAACCACTATAGGCGGACGATTCGTATTTATTACGAGTACTATCAGGCTGTCGTTCCTTTTGTTTCCTTTCGTGTCAGCAAGGCTGATGGCGAAGTTGTGCAGTCCCGCATCGTCATAATCCGGCCGGTAAATAAAGTAAGTACCGCTGTCGGTTTTTGAAATAGCTGTTTTGCTATTCTTATCTACCAAACTGATCTTAACTTTTCCACCTCCATCATCAACTGCCGGAATCAAAGCATAAAGTGTGTCGGCTTCATGCACTACCAGGGTGTCGTGACTGGTTAAAACAGGCGCCTGATCGATATGCAGGTAAACGCCCACTTTAGCTTCCGGTGTTACCGGGTCGTTGGAATGGATGACGATATCGGCGGACTGATCCGGCGGTGTTGTTTTTGGACCATGAACAGTCAGCTTCAATGGCTGTTTCAAATTTATTCCAAGCGTTCCGTTATCCGGAGTAAGTGTTAACCAACCTCCGGTACTGTCCGTCTGGGCATAGGCAGCCATGTAAAATGCGGCCATCCAATAAATTTCCTGGAATGCATCTTGTTCGGTGGCCCTGTAATAAAAAGTTTGTGGTTTAAACTGATCAGTGGTTACGTACTGGAATCCCTGAGGGAAGCGCATGCCAAAAGCATAATCCCATTCGATCCAGAAATCTTCATACGCGTTGATCAGAATACCGGAATCCAGTTTAACGACTATATAGGTACCTGTACCCGTAGTATCTGGTTGAACATCTACAGACTGCTCATAGATCACTGTTGAGTTGTTGATATTGGAACCCAGGCGAATCCGGAATTTGATGGTAGCCGGGATCATATTATCTGTGCGGTAAAGATTTCCCACATGAGAGAGATATATACCTTTCTGACCACCATTAAAACGACTAACCGCCATAACGGAAGGCTCGTCCACACCGGTTCCTAAAAAGTCTACGTATTGTGTGCCAATTGCCGCATCGAATGCCAGTACGGAATCCTTGAATCCACCTGCAGGATAATCTAAAGCTGATCCTCCGCTTCCCGTCAGCTGAACAGGTTGTCCGCTGCCATACAGGGTGAACAGATTCTTTTTTGCAACGGTATTCTTGACAGGCTTGGCAGGCGTTACACTGCTGTAAGAAATGCCCGGTCTGTGATATTCAATGCTTAATCTGTAATCCAGGTCACCAAGGCCGGTATTTTGCATCTTCACCGTGCGTATTGCAGAATCAGACTGCTCAACGGTGAGCCGAACGACAGCCGAATCGGTAGTCACCACCGGAGGCTGGATCACCGTAGCCGTGATCGGAATGCTGATGGCGGTCGGGTAATCCGAGCTCACATTCACCAATTCGTTCACGGTTGTCATGGACGGTATCGGCGTGAATGTGATATGGTATTTCACTTCATCACCAGGTGCCAGAACGATCGGGTAGGTGATTACAGGATATACATTCAATTCATCCAATGTGAATGCTGAATTATTTGAAAAATCGATATTATTTATGGTAATGGTTTG
>DATCAO010000620.1:0-2687 GCA_036512575.1 Puia sp. | reverse complement strand
GAAGGGTTTTTTCCGAATGTTGTCCGTGGATATCCAGGGCATCTTTGACGACAACGGTCCCATCGGTGATGGTGCCGGTTTTATCGGAGCAGAGTATGTCCATGCTTCCAAAATTCTCAATGGACGACAATCTCTTGACGATCACTTTTTGTTTTGCCATGGCCTTTGCTCCCGCGGCGAGATTTACTGTAATGATGGCCGGCAGAAGCTGGGGTGTCAAGCCAACGGCCAGGGCAAGTGAAAACAGGAAAGAGTCCAGGGCCGGTTTATGCAACATCACGTTGATGGCGAAAATGAGGAACACCAGGACCAGGGTGATCTCCATCAGCATATAACCAAAACGGCGGATGCCTCTTTCAAAATCCGTTTCTACCGGACGGATGCGCAGCCGGTCAGATATCTTTCCAAATTCTGTGGATTTACCAGTCTGTATTACCAGGGCCCGGGTTTTTCCACTGATGACATGAGAGCCCATGAATACGCAATTGGTTCTCCTGGACAAAGGTGTTTCGGGCGGAAGGGGGCCACTGTTTTTTTCTACAGGAAATGATTCTCCTGTGAAAGCGGCTTCATCAATAAACAGATCCTTTACTTCCAGGAGCAGGCAGTCCCCCGGAACAATGTCTCCTGCAGAAAGCACCACGATATCTCCCGGAACCACGGATTCCAGGGCAATTTCTTTTTCATTTCCGTTTCTCTCCACACGGCAACGGATCTGCACCAGTTTCAGCAGTTCGCGGATCGCATGGGCAGCGCCTTTTTCCTGCCAGTATCCCAGGAAACTGCTGATGCCGATAATGGCCAGGATGATCAGGGCATTGGTGAAATCTCCCAGCGCCATGGCCAATAAGGCGGCACCGATCAGGAGGAGGGTGATGGGGCTTTTAAACTGGGAGAGGAAAAGCAGGAATGCTGACGAACGGGTATTCTCCTTAAAAGAATTCGGACCATAACGCTGCAGGCGTTGTCCGGCCTCTTCATCAGAAAGTCCGTTCGGTGAACAGGAGAGGAGCTGAATGGCTTTTTCGGGAGTGAGGCTCCAGTAAGCTCCCGTGGAAGACTCCATAAGATCCATTTAGGTGGTCAAGATAAATATACTTTATCAGAACCAGGGGACTATGATCGTTCGGAAATTTTCAGGTTACGTTCACCGATTTTTCCCAACCCGTTTCCTTGAGTGCCGGGTCATTCTCCTTTTTCAGAAAATCGGCATCGGCAAAAGATGTCGCCTTCCTGTTTAACAACGCATCATCCGGCACGACATCCACCGGTATTTTCCAGGAGACTGAGGTTTCATTGTATGCGGGATTTGACTGGGCATTATAACAGGAGATGATCGACCAGCGCGGATAATCGGAGAGGTTGGCTTCTGAACGGTGCAGCAGGTTGCTATGAAAAAACAGTGCGTCGCCGGGTTCAATTTCACAATACACCAACTCCATGGTTTTTAGAGCATTATTCACCATCACCATGTCGGCGCCCACCTGTTCGCCGGAAAATCCGTGGTTGACGCGGCCCAGTTTATGGGAACCCCGGATCACCTGCAGGCAGCCGTTTTCTTTGTTGGCCTTGGTTAAGGCGATCATCACACTCAGGAGCTGGTCGGGAAACATGAACTGGTTTTTGTACCAATAACCGTAGTCCTGGTGCCATTCCCAGGCGCCGCCCACCTTGGGTTCTTTCTGCATGAGTTTGGAATGAAAATGACAAACCGGTGCATCGCTATCCATCAACTGCGCGACGGAATGGACCATTCTTTCGCTGCGGGTGAGGTAACCGAACACATCGTTTCCCGGGGTGAACCAGAGGGAGAGTTTGGTTTTCTTACCCGTGAGGTCGTTCAGGTCCAGGGCATTGTCGACGATGGAATGATCTCCTGTAGCCGTTTTATACAGTTTATCAATTTCCTGGGCGCTGCAGAAGTTTCTGATCACGATATATCCGTCCCGGTGAAAGGATTTGATCTGTTCGTCGGAGAGTTTTTTGGATGGCATGGCAGGCAATTTACCCAAAATTAGTACAGTTGGCGCAAATCGGGATTATCGGGGACTTCGTATTCGCAATAACCTGTAAACAGAATGAAATGAGCGGTTTAAGAGGGGAACTGAAGGGATGTCCTTTATATCATTTTGAATGGGATGGTTTAAAAAATGGTTCAGCGTACGGGGCTAATAAAACGGATAATCACTAAAAGAAGAATTTAGAAATGGCGTCTTTTATTTTAAATTACAGTAGAACCCTTCCCCTGATAACTATATTTTGATTCCCTACCTTGATTCTGTTTACTTCCTCTGAATTTTAACGATAGATATTAGATACCCCAGGAATAATGGCTGGCTGTACAATTGGAATGTTCTTTACACCGCTAAATCAATTATCATGAAAAAGTTACTTCTTTTCCTATTGATTTTGATCCTTATTTTATTTCTTTATTGCCTGTTTTTCCGCAAAGGAGGTTGCTGCATTGGGGAAAATCGCAAAGATACCGTAGTTAAAAAGCATTGGGTAAACTGGAACGTACTTTTTACTCCCACTTCGGTCGGAAATGCATCCAATACCATGCATCAGTTTGAAGATTCACTTAGAAAATGGGTGACCGACTCCAACTCCTCTACTATACTCACATTTGATTATCACTACTGTCTTTGCGATAGCCTACTGACCAATATGGATGTCACTGCTGTTTT
>DATCAO010000619.1:0-10804 GCA_036512575.1 Puia sp. | reverse complement strand
CAAAGGAAGCCTGTCGCAAAGCCGTTGAAAGAATTGTAAACCGCGATCCCAAAAAAGCGAAAAACCTGCAAGTAGGTTTCCTGGCGATGAAAAAAGATGGAAGCTTTGGTGCTTTCTGCATTCAGAAGGGCTTTACTTATGCTGTTCGTTCCGATGAAGAGGAAAAAATCTATGAATCGGAATGCTGGTTTAACTAATGGAAAAAAACATACTCGAAATATGCTGTTATAACCTGTATTCGGCTGTCTTGGCCGCAGCATCAGGAGCTGACCGCATTGAACTCTGTGCTGATCCCGCGGCCGGAGGTACCACACCAGGCATCGGACTTATTAAGACGGTGCGAAAAAAAACAGATATTGAACTCTGGCCCATCATCCGCATCCGGGGAGGCGATTTTCTTTTCGATGAAGAGGAGATTGATGTGATGTTGCATGAGGTGGAAGCCTGTAAATCGGCTGGATGTGAAGGCGTCGTCATTGGTTTATTGTTACCGGACGGACGTGTTGACAAGATTCAATCAGCACGCCTGGTAGAAAAAGCCTACCCGATGGGTGTATGTTTCCACCGTGCATTTGACTGGACGCGAAACCCATTTGAAGCCCTTGAAGACATTATTGAAATCGGTTGTGAACGAATTCTCACTTCAGGTCAGCAGCCAACCGCCATGCTCGGCGCTCCGCTCATCAGGGACCTGGTGCTGCAATCTGAGGGAAGAATACAGATTATGCCCGGATCCGGCATTCGCGCAGCAAATATTTCAGACTTAAAAAAAGAAACCGGGGCCACCTCATTTCACAGTTCTGCCAGGATCCTGAAAAAATCTTCTATGGAATTTATTCAGCCCCTGATGAATGAAGACCAGTCGACCGTCATCGCAGACAGGGCAGAGATTGAAAGAATGCGTTTGGCGATAGAACACTAATAAAAGTGTGGAAATGTGAAGGTATGGAGGTGTGGCAGTGTGTTTTTCTGGTTCATACTTTCACACCTCCATACTTCCATACTTGCTTTAAGTTACTTTGGAAATTTTCAGCAGGTTGGTGGGCAAGTGCTCTGCCACCGGAATACTGCCGGTATTAATGATTACATCTCCTTTTTTTATAAATCCTCTTTGCTTCAGGATCTCCATCAGGTCTGCTACAATTTCATCCATGCTTTCTTCTTCAGCATAGTGAAATGCCCGAACACCCCAACTGAGGCTGAGCTGGTTTATGAGTGTTTTTTCTTTCGAAAAAATAAAAAGCGGTGATTTTGGCCGATAGCTCGAAAGCATAAAGCCAGTATATCCGCTCTGGGTCATGCCGATCAATGCATTGGCTTCTGTGTCCCTGGCGAGTTTGCAGGCATTGTAACATATGGCATCGCTGAGGAAAGATGGTGAATGGGGTTGGGGTACCAGTTCATCCTCCCGGTTATAGTGATAATCGGTTCTTTCCACTTCCATGATGATCTTGCGCATGGTTTCCACCACCAGTGTCGGATAATTCCCGGTAGCCGTTTCAGCGCTGAGCATTACTGCGTCGGCTCCTTCTAAAACCGCATTGGCCACATCGGTAATCTCACTCCGGTTGGGCTTCGTGCGATCAATCATACTTTCCATCATCTGAGTAGCTACAATAACTGGTTTGGCCCGGTGTATGGATTTGCGGATGATCTGTTTCTGGATCAGCGGAACCTGTTCAATAGGAAGTTCAACCCCCAGATCGCCCCTGGCTACCATGATGCCATCCGATTCCAGGATGATCTCCCGGAGGTTGGTCAGGGCTTCCGGCATTTCTATTTTAGCTATGATTTTGGTCTTACTCTTCTTCGCATTTAATTTATCCCTCAAACCCACAATATCATTCACCTTTCTGACGAAAGAGAGAGCCACCCAGTCCAGCTGTTGTTCTATAATGAAGGCCAGGTCTATTTCATCCTTTTCGGTTATAGCTGGCAGTGAAATCTTGGTATCCGGCAGATTGATTCCTTTTTTCGAAGAAATAACACCTCCCAGTTTTACCTGCACTTTAACGTCATGATTTTTTTCGATACTGATCACTTTTACTTCCAGCTTGCCATCATCGATCATGATGATATTCCCGATTTTTACGTCCTCGTGGAGATTGGGATAGGATACATAAATCCTTTCCTTCGTTCCGACCAGTTTGGTGTTGGTAAATGTGAGAATTTCACCTTCAACTACCAGCATACTGCCCCCTTCAATTTCGCCAACACGAAGTTTCGGTCCCTGTAGGTCGCCCAGAATCGCAATGTTAAAGGGTTCGGTGGAATTTATTTTTCTGATGTGTTCAATGATTTTGGCCTTATCCTCGTGACTGCCGTGGGAAAAATTCAAACGGAAAACATTCACGCCGGCTCTTACCAGCGACAGCAGTTTATCATAGGTATCGCAGGCTGGTCCGACAGTAGCTACAATCTTCGTGCGATGAAACGTATGTTCAAGGCCGGCCTTTTTGTCCATCTGGCCGTAAATATATTTATCGAGATTTTTTGACATGCTAATCGGGTTGTTTTTATTAGAGCAGTTTGAGAAGTTAAAAATTATGAAGCCAAAATCTTAATAATCTTCAGCCAGTCATCACTAATTTTCTGTTTGGCCTTGACGGCTTTTTCCAATGGTGTGAAATGAATTTTATTGTTTACAATGCCTACCATCACATTGAACTTTCCTTCCATCAGACATTCTACAGCGGAATAACCCATCCGGCTGGCGATCACGCGATCCAGGCAACTCGGGGAGCCGCCTCTTTGAATATGACCAAGTATGCAAACCCGGGTATCAATATTGGGCAGCCGCTGTTTCACGACCTTAGCTACTTCTTCAGCTCCGCCGTAATTGTCACCCTCGGCAACAACCACCAGGTTCACCAATTTTTTCCTTTTCTCCTTTTCCTGCAGGGAACTAACCAGCTCTTCAATATCTGTTTTCCTTTCGGGAATCAGGATGTTTTCAGCACCGGTTGCGATGCCGCTATGCAGTGCAATATAACCTGCATCACGACCCATCACTTCAATTACAAAAAGCCGGTCGTGTGCGTCGGCGGTGTCCCTGATCTTGTCTATAGCTTCCACTGCCGTATTTACTGCAGTGTCAAATCCTATAGTGAAGTCCGTCCCGGCAATATCCTTATCGATGGTACCCGGAATTCCGATGCAGGGAATGTCGAATTCAGTACTGAATTTATGGGCGCCCCGGAAAGATCCGTCGCCCCCAATAATGATAAGACCGTTAATACCCAGCTTTTTCAGGTTGCTGTTGGCACGGGCCCTGCCTTCATATTCAAAAAACTCTTTGCACCGGGCGGTTTTTAAAATCGTGCCGCCACGCTGGATAATATTGGCTACACTACGGGAGTGCAGCGGAATAATATCATTTTCTATGATTCCGCTATACCCGCGCATAATCCCGAATACTTCCAGTCCATTATATATTCCTGTACGAACTACTGCACGAACGGCGGCATTCATTCCAGGCGAATCACCCCCGGAAGTGAGTACACCTATTTTTGAAACTTTTTGTTGCATTAATTAGAAAAGGGTTGTATTTGTTGAATCGGTTTCAATCAAATGGCAAGAATCATTGAAATTCTTTAATCTTTCCGAAACAAGTCCCAAAAATAAGCATTTGAATTGAATCCTCCTCGTGTAAACCCTCTTCCAGCGAATCTTTATATGTGAATTTCGGCAATCATGCAACGGGCGCTTCCACCGCCATTTGTTTCAATATTCTGGAGTGAAGCATGCAGCACACGGTTATATACGGTTAGCTTTTCTTTTTGTTCTGAGCGAAGCGCATGCCAGGCTGCGCTGGACATCACCAGTATTTTTTCACCGGATGTATTTTCCAGTTGCAACATATTACCCGCAAAATGATTCATCTGGCTGTGGCTGATGGGAATGATTTCTTTTCCACTGGCGAGGATGGTTTCGGTTACCCGATTCTTTTCCACAGGATCAATAATCGAGTCCAGGCAGATCACTACATAACGGTCCGCCACACACATCATCACATTGGTATGATAAATGGCTTCACCCGCTTCACCGGTGGCGTGAAAAGCAATTGGTTTATAATCCAGGGTCCTGCAGAAGTCTTCCAATATACCAAGGTCAGTTCTCGGCGAAAGGCAGGCATAGGCAATCCGCTGTTCCCGGTCCAGCACCATACTTCCAGTCCCTTCCAGGAACCGGTTTTCCAATTCATAGGAAGTAAAATCGAAGAGCCGGTGATAGTGAAATTTTTCCCGTACCCGTTCAATCACTTCTGTTTTTCTTTCTTTTCTGCGGTTGGGTGCAAACATGGGGTAGAGGCAATACATACCGTCTTCATGAAAAGAAATCCAGTTGTTGGGAAATATGGCATCGGGTGTGTGGGGATCCGGTGAATCTTCCACCACGGTTACATCAATACCTTCTTCTTGTAATGCTTTTACGAAGGCATCAAATTCGCGGACAGCCAAAACCGAGAGATTTTCGGTATAACTCTTAACCTGGAACTTGTTGTTGACAGCAGTTTCCGCATTGAACGCGAAGTGAAGCGGCCTGATCATTAAAACATGAGAAGTATTTTGCATAGTCTGTTTATAGGTCGTCTCTGAATAAAGGCATACTCATACAATGAAATCCACCCCGGGCCCTGGAAAGTTCCGCCGAGGGCATCAGGATCAGTGTGTCTTTCATCTGTTCCACTTTAACGGTCCCGTCTTCCAACTGACCGATGAGATCATGCGCATGTATCACCGCGAATCCATTCTCCCGGAAAGCCTCTATGGTTTTATCATTCCGGTCATATCCAAGAACAACACCTTCTTTCAATGCAAGCAGATTACAGGAATCCGTCCATTGCTCACGGGCGTCGAAGGGAAATTCATTATTTCCTGAATAAATAAATTTCACTTCCCCTTCGCATTCCAGGTCCGTTTTACTTATTTCCGAAAGCAGGTCTTCCAGGTTATCGAAATAAACAGGATGCTCCAAATCTTTTTTACGGAATTGAATGATCTTCAGTTTTTCGTCTTTTTTTGATCCTTCCATGGCTCTTTGTATCGAATCCTCGTTTTCATGTTTCATGGATTTTTTAGAGAATACACCCAGCATCACCCAGGCATCCCGGCGTACCTGTGTGAAAACCGTATCGATATGCATATAGTCGCGCTTCTTGGGAATTTTTATAACGGTAATCTTCCTGACCACGTTCTTTTCGAAAAGCAGTTGTATGGCCTGGTGTGCTGCCTCCATCGTTGTTCGCTCACTGACCCCGATCAGCAGGTGATCCTTCGTGACCACCATCACGTCCCCGCCCTCCAGGGTTATTTTTCGGTCGTCCGATTCTTTTGGAAGCAGGAAATGATGATACCCATCGTTGAGTTCGAGAATATTTTTCTGGTAGTCCCTGAAAAATGCATGGTTGAAGAAAATATACTTGGCAATCAGGGCTTCCCGCGTCCTGGCTTTTTTGGCGGGTTTGTTGAGCAGGACAAATTCATTAATGACGATGCCGATATCCCTGGTAAAAATAAAATTCGGAATGGGGGCAAAAAGCATACGGCCGCTTTCCAGGGTGCCCGTGATAAAAGTTTTCGCCAGCGCTACCGGATCCAGGTCGAGCAATTCTTTCTGGGTGTCGTAGGAACAGTTTTCAATAGCGCAAACGGATGCTGCCAGTTTCAGGCGGATCTCCAGATCTTCCAGGATTTCTGCGAGCAGCCACTGCAATTCGATCACTTTGTCCGACTTGAAGAAATCGTCATGACCGGGTTTGTAAAAATTTCTTTTGTTCTTTTCAGCATCAATGGATTTCAGTTTCCCTAAAATCAGGGAGGGATCCAGGAAATACAATAACAGTTTGGTATAAAAATCATACTCTTTTTTCCTGATGGTATCCAGATGTACAATATCCTCAAAAAGCCAGTCCTGTGCTTTTGAAGGCACAACTTTCCCCAAACCACTGTCGGGACTGTGCACCAGGAGCCGCCGCAACCGGCCAACTTCCGAACTCACTTTGATAACAGGGGATTGTTTAGGCATAACTCTTTTTTGAGGCGCTAAAGGTAACTAAACCCCATTCGCGTTCAAAACCTAACGATTGTTAGTTTTCTCTGTATTTCTGTTATTTTTGCCCGGATCATCAGACTTTATATGGATTTTTCATTTACGGAAGAGCAACTCGCCATACGTCAGGCTGCCAGGGATTTCGCCTGCCAGGAATGTTTACCCGGGGTTATTGAAAGAGATGATAAACAGCAGCTTCCCAGGGAACAATTATTGAAACTGGCCGATTTGGGATTTATGGGTATGATGGTGTCTCCTGAATTTGGTGGTGCCGGAATGGATACGGTCAGTTATGTGCTGGCTATGGAAGAGATCAGCAAAGTTGATGCGAGTGTATCCGTTGCCATGAGTGTGAACAATTCCCTGGTCTGTTGGGGACTGGAGGCATATGGTACATCTGAACAAAAAGAAAAATATCTGCGGCACCTGGCGGCGGGAAAAAAAGACGGCGAATTGTATATCGGTGCATTTTTGCTGAGTGAACCTGAAGCCGGCAGCGATGCCACTTCACAAAAGACAACGGCAGTGGAAGCAGGCAATCATTATGTGATCAATGGCACTAAAAACTGGATCACCAATGGAAATTCGGCGACGGTGTACCTGGTAATGGCCCAGACCGACGTTTCTAAAGGCAGCCGGGGAATCAATGCATTTGTCGTTGAAAAAAACACCCCGGGTGTATCGGTAGGCGCCAAAGAAAATAAACTCGGCATCCGCGGCAGTGATACACACAGCATCAATTTTACTGATGTGATGGTACCGAAAGAAAACAGGATCGGGGAAGACGGCTTTGGATTTACTTTTGCTATGAAAACCTTGTCTGGCGGCCGGATCGGGATTGCTTCCCAGGCCCTGGGCCTCGCATCCGGAGCTTATGAGCTCTGCCTGAAATATGTGAAAGAAAGAAAAGCCTTTGGAACAGAAATCAAAAATCACCAGATCATCCAGTTTAAACTTGCCGATATGGCAACCCGCATAGAAGCATCCCGCCTACTCTGCCTGAAAGCTGCAAAAGAGAAGGACTTTGGGCAGGACTATACCATCAGTTCCTCTATGGCAAAAGTTTTTGCCAGTGAAACCGCCATGTGGACCACCACTGAGGCCGTCCAGATTCATGGCGGTTATGGTTTTGTAAAAGAATACCACGTGGAAAGAATGATGCGCGACGCCAAGATCACCCAGATTTATGAAGGCACCAGTGAAGTACAGCGCATAGTCATTTCCCGGAATATTCTAAAATAATCAGCATGTCCTTTTCATCCTATACGGAATTGATGGAAAAGCTGAACCCCATGGGCATCAGGCTGCTGGTTGTCTCCAAGACAAAAACGGTGGAAGAGATCCGTGCATTGTATGATCTTGGCCAGCGGGACTTCGGGGAGAACTATGTACAGGAGCTGGTAGAAAAGCAAAAAAAACTGCCGGCCGATATCCGATGGCATTTTATCGGGCATCTGCAGAGTAATAAAGTAAAAAATATCGCGCCGTTTATTCATATGATCCAGTCGGTGGACAGTATGAAGCTGCTGCTGGAAATCGATAAGCAGGCAGAAAAAAACCAGCGCCGGGTGAACTGTTTATTACAAATTCATATTGCACGGGAAGAAACGAAATTCGGTTTGGATGAAGAAGAACTGCAAATGTTTCTGGGTTCGCTTAATGCCTTACGTGAATCAGGTAAAGCCGGTCGGATCAGGATTGCCGGATGTATGGGCATGGCCTCCCTGACGGATAATAAAGATGTCATTTATGAAGAATTCACCAGGCTCCGCTCCATTTTTGAAATGATAAAAAAAACCCTCCCTGCAGATCAGGTGAACACGCTGAGTATGGGTATGAGCAGCGATTACGAGATTGCGGCAGCATGTGGATCTACCATGGTCCGTATTGGCAGTCTCTTGTTTGGTCCCCGAACAAGTATTAATAAATAGCCCGCTTTTAATTAATTTCGCCCCCTGATATCTATATCATTATGGCGGAAGCGAACACGGAAGAAAAATCACTGAATTTCCTGGAAGAGATCATTGAAGAGGGACTCAATTCGGGTAAGTATAAAACCATCCTCACCCGTTTCCCGCCGGAACCCAACGGCTATCTGCATATCGGTCATGCCAAATCGATTTGCCTGAATTTTGGTCTGGCACTGAAATATGGCGGGAAAACCAACCTGCGTTTCGACGATACCAATCCTGAAAAAGAGGAAACAGAATATGTGGACAGCATCATCGAAGACGTGAAATGGCTGGGCTTTTCTCCGGACAAAGTGTTATATGCTTCGGATTATTTTGGTGAACTGTATCAATACGCTGTCAGTCTGGTTGAGAAAGGACTCGCCTATGTTGACGACAGTACCAGCGAGGAGATCGCGCTTCAGAAAGGAACCCCGACTACGCCCGGTGAAAC
This sequence comes from Puia sp., assembly GCA_036512575.1. Classification (GTDB taxonomy): domain Bacteria; phylum Bacteroidota; class Bacteroidia; order Chitinophagales; family Chitinophagaceae; genus Puia. Next base: position 2,350 of record DATCAO010000619.1, on the reverse strand, counting down.
CAATGTATATAGGAGCAGAACGGTTGCAGAAAACCTGCAGCTCTTTTCGGACATGCGCGACGGAAAATACGAAGATGGCGAAAAAGTATTGAGGGCTAAGATCGACATGGCTTCCCCGAATATGCATATGCGTGACCCGATTATTTACAGGATCAAAAAAGAACATCATCACCGTACCGGAAATACATGGTGTATTTATCCCATGTACGATTTTGCGCATGGACAGAGTGATTCCATAGAGCATATCACGCATTCTGTTTGCACCCTGGAATTCATTCCCCATCGTCCTTTGTACGATTGGTTCATCGAAAAACTGGATATTTTCCCATCCCGCCAGTATGAATTTGCCCGGCTCAACCTTACATTCACGGTGATGAGTAAGCGCAAATTGCTGCAGCTGGTTAATGAAGGATATGTGAAGTCATGGGACGATCCGCGTATGCCTTCCATATCCGGCCTGCGCCGCCGCGGTTACACGCCGGAAAGTATCCGTGATTTTACAGAACGGATCGGCGTACAAAAACGAGACAACCTGATTGATATGTCTTTGCTGGAGTTTTGCATCCGGGAAGACCTGAATAAAAATGCCCGGCGAAAAATGGTGGTTTTTGATCCGCTTAAAATCGTAATCACCAATTATCCTGAAGGCGAAGTGGAAATGATGGTCTCGGAAGACTACCCCGAAGGCGGAGAGAAAACAGGATCCCGCCAACTTCCCTTCAGCCGGGAATTATATATAGAACAGGAAGATTTTATGGAGAACGCGCCTAAAAAGTTTTTCAGACTGGCTCCCGGCAAAATGGTTCGTCTGAAAAGTGCGTACATCATTACCTGTGATGAAGTCATAAAAGATAACGAGGGTAAAATTACAGAGCTCAGATGCAGTTATTTGCCCGAAAGCAAAAGTGGTGCGGACCATTCCGGACTGAAAGTTCAGGGAACCCTGCACTGGGTAAGTGCAACGCATGCCATACCCGTAGAACTCCGCTTGTATGACCGGCTCTTCAAAACAGAAAATCCCGGAATGGAAGAGGGTGATTTTAAGGAGTATATTAATCCCGATTCCCTGCGGATTATTTCCTCCGGTTTTGCGGAACCGTCGCTGGCCAATGCCCAACCTACTGAACGCTTTCAGTTTCTGCGCAAGGGATATTTTTGCCTGGATAAAGACAGTAATGCCCAAAAGCCGGTTTTTAACCGGACTGTCAGTTTGAAAGACGGCTGGGCGAAAGAGACCAAAAAAGGATGACGATGGTCCGCTTTAATTGCTGCCCGACCTTGATCCGCGCATCTGCTGCATATTCTTCGTGCGCCATTCCTGATATTGTTTATAAAGGGAATCTCCCAATATGGGTTGAATCCTTTTGTCTGCTTCGGCAGTAATGGTTTTCATTTTCGCCATTTTTTCATCCTGGCTGAGTGATTGATCCTGAAATATTTCACGGCGCTGTGGCATATAGGACCAACCTATGGCTACGACAGAATCTGCCTGTACAGGTGTCATTTTAAGATCTGTTATCAGTTTTTGTTTCATTTCCGCCTGACGTGTTGCGGGATCTGATTGGGCAAAAACCGAAAAGGAAAAAAGCAGGGCGAAGATAAAAACTGCACCTGCCGGGATGATTCGTTTCATAACATGAAGTTTTTTGTTAAAAACAGTTGTGCTAAATATATGCCAGACCATCAATTTATCCACTCTTTATGCAGACGGCAGGGCTTATTTTCAATTGATTAACGATACTTTGCAAACTATTGTAAATTGCGCTCATGAGGCAGTATCTGGAATTACTCCGGCACATAACGCAAACCGGTCTAGAAAAAAGCGATCGAACGGGAACAGGAACCCAAAGTTGTTTTGGGTACCAGATGCGTTTTGATCTTGGGGAAGGATTTCCCTTGGTAACCACGAAAAAACTGCACCTGAAAAGCATCATCTACGAATTACTTTGGTTTCTGAAAGGAGAAACGAATATTGCCTATCTGCAGGAACATGGCGTGAGGATCTGGGATGAATGGGCCGATGAAAAAGGAGAACTCGGGCCTGTTTACGGCAAACAGTGGAGAAGCTGGGCGGGTGCCGATGGAAAACAGATCGACCAGATCAGGGATCTGATCGGCCAGTTAAAAACAAATCCGGATAGCAGGCGGATGATCGTAAGTGCATGGAACGTGGCCGAGTTACCGGAGATGGCGCTGATGCCCTGTCACGTGCTGTTTCAGTTTTATGCAGCGCCTCCGAATGCAGGCGGAGGCAAGCGCCGCCTGAGCTGCCAGTTGTATCAGCGAAGTGCCGATGTATTTCTAGGCGTGCCCTTCAATATTGCTTCATACGCACTGCTGACACTGATGA
>DATCAO010000618.1:0-2183 GCA_036512575.1 Puia sp. | reverse complement strand
GGCTGCCGCACATGCTGCGAAAAAAATTATGCAATCAATATCTGCGTAAATGGAATCCAAGCCAAATAAAGAAAACTGGCCGCTCTGGGAAGTATTCATCCGTGCCCGTCAGGGACTGGATCATAAACATGCAGGCAGTCTCTATGCCGCCGACGCACAGATGGCGATTGAAAATGCGAGGGACGTGTATACCCGACGCAATGAAGGCATCAGCATCTGGGTTGTGGAAAGTAAATGGGTGCATGCGTCAAACCCCGATGAATCGGATTCCTTATATGATCCCGCCAATGATAAGATGTACCGGCTTCCGGGTTTCTATAAGCTCCCCGATGAATTGAAAAACATGTGATATGGACCTCATCTCCGCATATATCATTCACCAGGCCGACGACGCACTGATCCTCGGCCACCGCAACAGCGAGTGGACGGGTCATGGTCCGATTCTCGAGCAGGACATCGCCCTCTCCAATATCGCCCTGGACCTGATCGGACAGGCAAGAAATTTTTACCAGCTGGCTGCTTCGCGCATCAATGAATTGTCCGGAGAAAATATTACAGAAGACGATCTGGCTTATCTCCGCGATGCACCGGAATTCCGAAACTGCGTGCTGGTAGAACAACCCAACGGCGACTGGGCCAGAACCGTACTCCGGCAGTTCTATTTCAGTACCTATCAATACCATCTGTATAAAGAAATGCTAAAGAGCAGTTATCCTGAATTGGCCGCCATCGCAGAAAAATCCATCAAGGAAACCCGGTATCATGTGAAGTGGAGTAGTGAATGGGTAGTTCGTCTAGGAGACGGAACGGAAGAAAGTCACACTCGTATGATTGATGCGATGTATGTATTAAATCCATGTATCGCCGAGTTATTTATTCCCGCTGATTATGAATACGAAGCAGCAGAATCCGGCGCAGGTTTTTTACCGGAGTCTTTTGAATCTGCCTGGTTTGAGCAGGTGAACAGGATCCTGATGACCGCCACACTGCCGGAACTGAAAGCAGGAAAGAAAACCATGCAGGTCCTTTCGGGAAAAAATGGCGTACATTCTGAACACCTCGTGCATCTGCTCGCGGAAATGCAGTTCCTTCAGAGAACCCATCCCGGAAACGTCTGGTAATGCCGGAGCAAGACCGGGATAATGTGGTGAATGTGGAATTGTAGATAATTAAAAATGTGGAAGTGAAATTGAAAAATGAATAGAGACCAAATCATAAACCTGTTGTCGGAAGTTATGGATCCGGAAATTCCGGTGCTCAGCATTGCTGACCTGGGCATACTGCGCATGGTAGATGTATCCGGTGAAAACATTCGCATCACGATCACGCCAACATACAGTGGTTGCCCGGCAATGGAAACTATCCAGGAAGATATCCGGTCCGCCCTCGCAAGAAAGGGTTTAAAAAATGTCGAAATCAATCAGTCCCTCTCACCGGCATGGACAACCGAATGGATGACTGAAGCGGGAAAACAAAAATTGCAGGACTATGGAATCGCGGCTCCCGCTGCCAATGGTTGTTCCCTGCATGGAGAAGACCAGCCCGCTTCCTGTCCCCATTGCCATTCGAAGAACATAACTTTGATCAGCCAGTTCGGATCAACAGCCTGCAAGGCATTATACCGTTGCCTCGACTGTCTTGAACCTTTTGATTATTTTAAATGTCATTAAATCATATACCATGTCAGAGATCCTCTTTGAATTAAAGGATAATATAGCGCGGTTATCCCTCAACCTCCCTGAAAAACTGAATGCATTCAACCGCAGCATGGCGCTGGAATTGCAGGACCAGCTGCTCAACTGCGACGAAAATGAAGATGTCCGTGCGGTAATTCTTACAGGTGTGGGACGTGCTTTCAGCGCCGGTCAGGATCTTTCCGAATTTCCTCCAGACCAGCTGCCCGATTTTGAAAAGGGGATTGATGAGAATTATAACCCGGTGATCCGTCTGTTAAAAACCATACGCAAACCCGTGCTCTGCGCAGTAAATGGAGTGGCTGCCGGAGCCGGCGCGAATATCGCACTGGCCTGTGATATTGTCGTTGCTGTTTCCTCGGCCCTTTTTGTTCAGGCATTTTCAAAAATCGGCCTGATTCCGGATTGTGGCGGCACATTTTTTTTACCCAGACTGATTGGCCTGCAAAAAGCCACAGCGCTGATGATGCTGGGAGATAAGATTTCTGC
>DATCAO010000617.1:0-3314 GCA_036512575.1 Puia sp. | reverse complement strand
TAATATCCCTTTTATTTTTATCACAGGTTTTGAATGCGCAACAACCTAAACCCTTATATCGGCCAGACAGCCTTAGGATTGTTGATATCCGGGAAAAACTTGTGGCTCTGGCAATACAGAATCCGACATATGAAATGGCAGACCATGCAACACTGGCTGCTTCCTACCAGATAAAAATTGCGAAATCAGCCTATCTCGGAATTTTCAGTGCACAGGCAAACGTGAATGAATTCACACTATCACATAGAAAAGATGCGAATGGCGTGGTGATACCCAACTACTATCCAATTTATAATTTTGGGGTAAATATTCCCTTCGATATTTTTACCAGGACTTCCAATAACGTGAAAATAGCCAGGGAGAATTACTACATGACGACTGCTGCGAAAAATGAGAAATTCCGCGAAATCAAGGCAGATGTACTCACAAAATATGAAAACTATCTACTGGCCAGGCAGCTGGTCGAATTACAAAGTCGTATTACACAAAGTGAGTATGCTTCCCTAAAACGGGCAGAAAGCGACTTCGCTGAAAACCTGATCAAACTGGATGACGTGGAAAAGGCCCAGAAAAGCTATATTAATGAACAGGTTAATAGCCTGACCCTGCAAAGAGATCTGAATCTGTCAAAAATTGAAATTGAAAAGGTAATAGGTATAAAGATCGAGGATGTGGAAAAGGGGTTTAAATAGCAGCAGGCGGGCATTTGTAAGGGTCGAAAACAAGAAAAAATTGAAAGGGAGAAAAGTTGATGATGGGTAAGTCAAAAAGAGGCGAAAACACAGTGGATAGCCCAGAATGGGAAAAATGGCAAAATAGGGACGTTTTTGTACTTTTGACTAAATTTGTTATATTGTCAGTCTGGCACTTATCCAGTAAACTATGAGGATTTTTTACTTTGTTCTCCTTATGGTGTTTTTAACAGCGACAGGCGTTAACGCCCAAAGTCGTGTTTCCAGCTTTCCGGATAACGGGTTGGTGGCAACGGTGCGTTTTTATCCCAACCCGGCCACTTCATTTATCACATTTGAAGATTTTACGAAGAAGTACGATAGGAACTACTCCATACAGCTTTTTAATTTTCTTGGTAAAAAAGTGTACGAATTCAACCTGGGTGACCAAAAGAATATCGTGAATCTTTCAGATTTCTTTCGGGGAATTTATATATTCCAGCTGAGGGATCCCTCCGGTAAAATCCTGGAAAGCGGAAAGTTTCAGGTAAATAAATAATTCAGGCAAGCCCCATCTGAAAGAGCTGTTTTTTCTTTCTTTAATCTCTCACTTCAACGATCAGGAATTTCAAATAATGTGTATTATCAAGACCCCATACCACAGGATGATCTGGCGACTGGGCCTGGTATACCACCTGCCTGATTTTTTTTCCGGCATCTTTGGCGGCAGCGTGAATGGTTTCAAGGAATAATTGTGAAGACACCAGGTTGGTGCAGGATGAGGTAACCAAAAAACCTCCCGAACGGAGTAGTTTCATTCCCCGCAAATTAATTTCTTTGTAACCGGCAATAGCATTGCCGATATTTTCCCGGCTCTTGGTGAAGGCGGGCGGATCCAACATTACGACATCGAATTTTTTATCCTCCCGGCTCCATTTTTTCAAAATGTCAAAAGCATTCCCTACTTTAAACTCAATGTGCTCATCCACGCTGTTCAATTGTGCATTTCGTCTGGCTTGGGCAATGGCATTTTCTGATATGTCGAGTCCAAGAACCGATCGGGCTCCGTAATGTCCTGCATGGACTTCAAAACTGCCGGTATAACAGAATGCGCCCAGTACTTCGGCGTCTTTCACGATATGGCGTATTGCGCGTCGGTTATCCTGCTGATCCAGGAAATATCCTGTTTTCTGACCATTTTCCAGGTCCGCTTCGAATTGCAGTCCATTTTCACGAATTCGGATCCGGGTATTAAAAGGCGCCGAAAGAAAGCCTTTCAACTGAGCCATGCCCTCGAGTTCTCTTACAGGGACATCGTTCCTTTCGTATATTTTATCGGTTCCAAAAATGGCTTTGAGTGCATCTACAATGGCAGGTTTCCACAAATCCATTCCAAGTGCAAGGGTCTGCACGACAAAGTGATCTCCAAACTTATCTATGATCAATGCGGGCAATCCGTCGGCCTCGCCGAATACCAGGCGGCAGTTTTCGGTATACCCTAATTTCTGCCGGTAAGTCCAAGCGGTTTCCAGATGCCGGCGAAAGAAATGTGGATTGATGTCTTCATTCACGTCTCGGGTCAGCAAACGGATCGCTATTTGGGATTTCGGATTGATGAAACCTTTCCCGATAAACTTTCTTTCGGCATTAAAAACGGTAACTATATCGCCAGGTTGGACGGTTTCTTCAGTTTCCGATATTTCATTTCCGAAAATCCAGGGATGGCCATTTTCCACACGCAGGCCGATTCTTTTTTTAAGAATTACAGGAATCATCGCGCAAAAGTAGTTAATGCCCGGGCAGTTTTACGGGGAGACAATTTGTCTCAAAACAGCAGTTGGCAAAATAATTGACAAGCTTACCTTTGCCAGAATTTCCAGATGTATGCAAATGAATACTGAAAAAAACCTCGACGAAAACGGATATGACGCTGTAAATAGCAGAAAATCAGCGATTGACATAAATACTGACGACAATGTCGCCGGCACCCACCACTTGAATCAGGAGCTGGAGGAAGACGACACTGTGGAGAAGCTAAACGCTGATTTACAGGACCAGAAGGACAAATATCTGCGGTTACTTGCTGAATTTGACAATTTTATGCGCAGGACCAGAAGGGAGAAGGATGAGTTGAGCCAGACAGCTGGTCGCGAAATCATCGTTTCCCTGCTCGACGTGTTGGATGATTGTGACCGGGCGGAGAGCCAGCTCCTGCAGGAAAAAAGCACCAGGGACCTGAGCGGGGTAATGCTTGTGTTCAGCAAACTGCGTAATGTGTTGCAAAATCGCGGGCTTAGGCCAATGGAAAGCCTGCATACCGAATTTGATGTGGAAAAACATGAAGCTATTGGTGAAACCCCGGCACCAACTCCCGATCTCAGGGGAAAAGTTGTTGCGGAAGTTATGAAGGGCTATTTTTTGAACGATAAGATTATCCGCTTCGCGAAAGTGATCGTGGGAAAATGAATACCAAAGGAATGAAAAGGGACTATTACGAAATATTAAGTGTCACAAAATCTGCTTCTGCGGATGAAATTAAAAAATCCTACCGCAAAGTGGCCATGCAGTTTCATCCGGACCGGAACCCCGGGGATAAATCCGCCGAAGAAAAATTTAAAGAGGCAGCTGAGGCTTACGAAGTAT
>DATCAO010000616.1:0-5855 GCA_036512575.1 Puia sp. | reverse complement strand
GCGAGTCCGTACAAACCCAGGCAACCCAGGAATATCGCGATGCCCGCAAATATTTTATACAACTGGGCCAGCTGGTTTTCCTGTTTGTAAAAACTTTCTATGGAAGCATCCAGGAACTGGTATTCAAAAACATAATCGGGGAAGTTTTGATTCCACAATTTTTCTATGGCTTTCAGTGTCGCCGGCGCCTCAGCGGCGGCCAGTTTGATACCGGCATGCCCATACCATCTTTGATGCGGCGCAAAAATGACCCGCGAATATTTGTCCTTGAATCCCGTAGAATGAAAATCCGTCACGACGCCAACGATGGGCCCTACCAGATCATAAATATCCATTTGTTTGTTCAATGCATCTTCCGGATTCTTGACTCCGATATCCTGCAGCACACGTTCACTGATCAGGATTTCATGCGCCGTATCCGAACTGAAATTCCTTCCAGCCACAAGTGTCAGCCCAAAAGTTTTCAGGTAGGCGGGGTCCACCCACTTCATGATGGAATATTGTTCATTGTATTTGAGGGCATGATCGTATTTGAAATCGACCCAGCTATTGTTGGCAGTCACGGGAGGCTGGGAGTTGAAACTGACATTCACGACACCCGGAACCGCATGCAGGCTGGATCGCAAAAATGATATTTTGCTGTTGGAGGCACTGTCGCCCGGAAAAGTTACGTCTACGATGGCGTCTTTATCAAAGCCCATGGACTGGTTACTGAAATAATTCATTTGCCTGATCATGATGATCGTGGCGATGATCAGTGCCTGCGCAATGATGAATTGAAAAACAACCAGGCCGCGACGGAGCGAAATGCCACGCGTGCTTTTAATGGTCAGACTGCTCCTGAGCGCTTCAATGGGATTAAAACCTGAAAGTAATACCGAGGGATAAAAACCAGCCAGGAATGTTACCGTAACGACAAGGGCAATTAAAAATAAAATCATTTCCCGTCCATATAATACACCGAGCGAGAGCGGCATGTCAAGAATTTTTCCAACGGTAGGTACAGTAAATGACACTATAACAAAGGAGATGGAAACAGAAACCAAAACCAGGATCAGGGTCTCCAGCAAAAACTGTCGCCGGAGTTGCCATTTACCTGAACCCAAAACCTTTCTGACGCCCACTTCCTTCGCACGGTTGACGGCCTGCGCAGTGGCCAGGTTGATAAAATTAACGCAGGCAATGATGAGAATAAAAGTGGCGATCATCCATAAAATCCGAAGGGATGATTTGGCAATCGTTCTTCCGAGAAAATTGCCCAGATGACTATGGGCATCGTAATAATGCACTTCACTCAGCGATTGTACAACCAGCTCATCCTTGTCGTCTGCCGGTCTGTATTTTTTGAAGAATGCCCTCATCCTGGGATTAAATGTTTCTGCAGTCATACTGGTGGGCAGCATCAGATAACAATCGTAGCTATCTGTGGAACCATTCCAGTTGGTTGAATTCGAATACCAGGTAAATAATTTATAGGGTGTTACGATCTTAAACTGGAAATCTGTATTGGGTGGCGGATTGTCCAGGATGCCGGTAACTTTCAACTGAAAATAGTTATTGATTTTGAGGGTTTTTCCGATGGCCTGTTTCCAATCTCCAAAATATCTTTCAGCGGTCTCCCTGGTCAATACTGCTGAATTCGGATCAGCGAGAGAACCGGCAGGAGTGCCCGCCAGCCATTTGAAATCAAACATGTCGAAGAATTCCGGTTCCACCGCAAAGAGACCTTGTTTTTCCTTGAACTTTTTTTCAGGTTTGCCCCCGGTACCCAATACCAATACCTGGTTATCTGAAGAAGTAGCAACTGCCGAGGTTTTTTTGAGTTCGGGAAAATCTTTTTTGATCATTCCGGGCAGGGGAAAAGGGGTCGCCGCGCCGTAGAAGATTCCATTATCACCCGGATGATGGTATTCGATCAGGACACGATATAGCTGGTCTTTATTTTTATGAAAACCATCAAAACTGGTTTCAAACCGGATGATGATGGCGATCAGTAAACAAACGGCAATACCGGCAGCGAGCCCGGCAATATTAAAAACACTGTAGTTTTTATACCGGAACAAACTCCTGACGGCGGTTTTGATATGATTGAACAGCATATGAGCGGGTTAATTGAGAAAATCCCCCTAATGCAGCTAAGAAAATGCCACTTATTAACTAACTAGGAATCAGATGGCTATTTTATTTACCGGGGTTTTACTGTCCGGTTTTGATACGGCCATTGTTCGGTTGACGGTTGACGGTTGACGGTTGGCGGTTGGCAGAAAATGATAAACGGATTAAGATAGAAAACTTAATTGTAAATATTTTAATAAAAGCCCGCCAACCGCCAACTGCCAACCGCCAACTACCCCTACTGCATCGCCTGATAAATCGACTCCATAATATTTCCCCGAACATTCAAAGAAGAGAGCCTGGAACTTTCCTGGGGATTGACCCGGTTGGAGAGAAAGATGAAGACGATTTGTTTTGCAGGATCCGCCCAGACACAGGTGCCGGTAAATCCGGTATGGCCGAAGGTGAGGGGAGAGGCATCGGCGCAGGGATAGGGTTCCTTCCGGGTATCGTTGTCTTTTTCCGGTTTGTCGAAGCCGAGACCGCGGCGGCTGATATCGCTATGATAAGCCGTGAAATAATCAATGGTTTCTTTTTTCAGATACTGATGTCCGCCGATGCTTCCGCCATTCAGCAGCATCTGCATGATCACCGCGAGGTCATAAGCATCGCTGAATAATCCGGCGTGACCCGACACGCCGCCAAACATCGCCGCGCCCGGATCATGTACATCACCCCGCAGCAGTTGCCTGCGCCAGGCCACTTCCTGTTCGGTTGGTGCGATGCGGTTCAAAGGAAAACGGTTCCGTGGATTAAATCCCGTCGTTGTCAGTCCGAGCGGATGATAAAAATTTTCGTAGGCATAGAGGTCCAGGGTCTCCCCGCTGAGTTCTTCCACGATCTTGCCCATGAAAATAAAATCGTTATCGCTGTACACATATTTTCCCTCAGGACCGAGGCGGCTGGCCAGGATGCGTTTGTACATCGTGTCTTCCCAATTATAACAGAGGTATAGATTATCCGCCACGCGCACGCAATGCAGACTGTCTGCAACACTGGAATATAAAACGGGATCCGGTCCGGATTCTTTGGTCTTTATCATCGTCTCGGCATAGAAGGGAATATAATCTTTCAGGCCCGCCTGGTGCAGCATGATATCCATCAGCCTGAGTGAATCTTTGTCAGATCCCCGAACCCAGGGCAGGTAGTAACCCAGCGTTTTATTCAGATCCAGTTTTCCTTCTTCATATAATTTCATCACGGATATCGTCGTCGCGCAGACCTTGGTCACGGAGGCCAGGTCGTAGATGGTTTCAGGATACACCGGTTCTGCTTTATTGTATTCGAGGGCGCCAAATGCTTTTTCATATACCACCTGTCCGTTTTTTGCAACGACGACCACACATCCCGGAGCAGCCTGCAGATCAATAGCGCGTTTGCAAATCGAATCGATGCGCTGCAGTTTGGCTGTGTTGAATCCCAGCGCCATGGCCGATCCTTCCGGCAGTGTACCGCGCGAAAAACTGATGCCGAATCCGGCGGGAATCCCATTGCAAACGGAAACCGGTAATCGTCCTTTGGCCAGGAATTTTCCGCTGAGCCAGTCCGCCGCGACCGACTGCGTGATCTCGTGGTCGTCATAACATTCCAGCAACACCGAAGCATCACAAACATATTTGAGTGCATAAGGATTTCCGAAAACAAAAGTGACAGCGGTGGGCAGATGATCCAGGTTTTTCAGAAGCTTCAGTGCCGCCGCGCTGATTCCGAAATCATGTGCAGGATACCGGTTGATATTATGCAGACCGATCACGAGCATATCGTAGCGGTTGCGCAGGAGTTCAAAGGCGGCGGCAGCCTTCACACTGTCCAGGCCATAGTCAAAATAATACACGTTGGCATGAAAATCATCGCGCATGCGTTTCGCAAATGCATTATCGTTCATCAGTCCGAATCCGATATAAGCCACTTTTTTCGCCGTAGTGCCGGGGAAAGGTCGGTCGTTCCGTCGCACCAGGGTTATGGCCCGTTTCGCAACATCGCGATACAGTTCGGGCAAATCTTTATTCAGGTCTTCAATGAGTCTTGTGGTATCGATGGGCTGCCAGTTTGAAAGGCCGAGCTGGTATTTAGCAGTCAGCACCCGTTTTACGCGCGCGTTCAGGTCTTTCCACTTCAGTTTTTTTTCTTTGATCGCCCTGAATATTTTTCCCATACTCAGCTGCACATCGCCGGGCAGACAAAGCAAATCGTTGCCCGCGATCAGGGATTCGACCGATGCATCTCCATCGGGGAAATATTTATCGACGCCCTTCATCTCCAGGGCATCAGTAACAGTGAGTCCGGCAAAATGTATTTGTTTGCGGAGCAGATCCGTGACGGAATTATAAGATATGGATGAAGGGCGGTGCTCGCGGGCATCGATGGACGGAACAAAAAGATGTCCGCTCATGACGCTGCCGACGCCCGCTTCAATGAGTTTTTTAAATGGGAAAAGTTCCATCGTATCCAGCTGGTGCCGGCTTTTGTTAATCACGGGCAGGTCGAGATGGGAATCCACCGACACGTCGCCATGTCCGGGAAAATGTTTGGCCGTGGCCAGCACACCATTATCCTGCAGACCCTTCATATATAATATTCCGAGTTCTGCCACGCGATGCGGGTCTTCTCCAAAAGAACGGTCGTTGATGACCGGATTGTCGGGATTATTGTTCACGTCCACCACCGGCGCATAGTTCACCTGGATGCCCATGCGTTTACATTGTTCAGCAACGGTTTTTCCATAACTGTATATCAGTTGCGGATCCTGCACGGCACCGAGCATCATCTGCCGGGGCAAGGCGCCCACACTGTCCATTCGCATGCCCAACCCGTTTTCCGCATCGATGGAAAACAGGATCGGCGTCTCGCTGATATCCTGGAAATGATTGATGAAAGCAGCCTGTTGCTTCGGTCCCCCCTGAAAAAGGCAGACACCACCGATATGATAACGGCGAATATTCGCTTCTACCGCGCTGTCGTAAAAGGTGATTTTCCCTGTTTGTTGGTCAATGGCCGAAAGACGCACCACCATCAGCTGTGCGATTTTCTGGGTATCGCTGAGCGTGCTAAAAACAGAATCCACCCAGCGATTGGCCGGCATGTTCACCTGGTATTGGGCGCGAAGGGAAAGGGAAAGGACGAGCAAAAACAGCAGGGGAGCATTTTTCATGATGGATATTTTACGCCTGACGCCTGACGCCTAACGCTTAAGACTTAACGCCTAACGCGTCTTCTTATTTTACCTGACCGCCAACCGCCAACCGCCAACCGCCAACCCACCTTCGCTAACGCTTCGGCGGGCGAAGACGTCAACCCAAACAGTAAACCTACGAACTAAAATGAAATTTATTTCCACTAAATTGCCCACCCAACGGGCCTGAAGATGAACGACCTGATCGAATTATTGCCGGATCATATTGCAAACCAGATCGCTGCCGGTGAAGTGATCCAGCGTCCCGCAAGCGCGGTCAAAGAACTCATGGAGAACGCCATTGATGCGGGAGCCAGCGAGGTGAAGCTGATTGTTCAGGACGCCGGAAAATCGCTGGTGCAGGTGATCGACAATGGCCGGGGTATGAGCGTGCTGGATGCGCGAATGGCATTTGAACGGCATGCCACTTCCAAGATCCGAAATATTGAAGACCTGTTCCGCATCCGCACCATGGGATTCCGCGGGGAAGCACTGGCATCCATCGCCGCGGTGGCCCAGGTGGAACTCAAAACAAAAAGACCCGTTGATGAAAACGGTACCAGCATCG
>DATCAO010000615.1:0-7520 GCA_036512575.1 Puia sp. | reverse complement strand
CACCACTATGCTCCGATCATCATTTTACTTTCAACTATTGCGATTATTTACGGCGCATTCGCTACCATGATGCAGAAAGACCTGAAATACATCAACGCGTATTCTTCGGTCAGCCATTGCGGTTTTGTTTTGCTGGGCATTGGTATGTTAACCCAAACTTCCATAAACGGCGCTGTACTGCAAATGGTCTCGCACGGATTAATGACGGCCCTTTTCTTTGCATCCATCGGCATGATGTACAGCAGAACCCATACCCGGATGGTGCAGCAATTGGGCGGCTTGTTAAAAGTGATGCCTTTTATCTCCACAGTTTTTGTAATTGCCGGCCTATGTTCTTTGGGTTTACCCGGATTCAGCGGTTTTGTTGCGGAAGTGACTGTATTTATGGGTAGCTGGCAAAATCCTGACCAATGGTACCGGCTTGCAACCATTTTAGCCTGCGCTTCCATAGTGGTAACAGCGGTTTATATTTTACGCGCGGCAGGGAGATCCGTCATGGGGCCGATAACGGATTCGCATTTCAGCAGCCTGACGGATGCGGACTGGTCTGAGAAACTGGCCGCCGGAATTTTGATTACGGGTATAGTTGCTATCGGCGTTGCTCCATTTTGGATATATCAGCTGATCTCTCCGGGAACTGAATTTATTGTTCAACACCTGGGAAAGTTCGTTACGCTTAAATGAATTCAATATATGGGCATGGGATTTTTGTTATTGATGAAACAGGAGTGGGCGATCATTGCCATACTTTTATTCCTGCTGCTTATTAAAGTGGGAAGCAGGGAATGGGGAAATGAGCAGGTCCTCAGCCTGGTGAACATTTTATTGCTGATGAATTTTATCAGCGGTTTTTTCCTGAACCGTGAGGGTGTACTTTTTAATGAAATGTTCAAAACGAATCCACTCATCATTGCAGAAAAAAACATACTCAACCTGGGCACTTATATCATCGCCCTGCAATCTTATAGCTGGCTGAAAGATCACAAACACGTATTGGAATTTTACATACTCATGCTATCCACTCTGCTTGGCATGTTCTTTATGATCTCAGCGGGCAACCTACTGATGTTCTGGCTCGGTTTGGAATTATCCACCATTCCACTGGCCGCGATGGCCAACTTTGACCTTGAAAAAAGAAAATCTTCCGAAGCTGCATTCAAATTCATTATTTCATCTGCCTTTTCTTCCGGGCTGCTTTTGTTTGGTATATCGCTCGTTTACGGCCAGACAGGGACACTCACATTCAGCGGCCTGTCGCAACATCTGGATGGAAATCCGTTGCAGATCTTTGCCTTCATACTGCTCATTGCCGGTTTTGGATTTAAGATGTCCGTAGTACCGTTTCATCTGTGGACAGCTGACGTGTACGAGGGTTCGCCGGTTACTGTTACCTCCTATTTATCAGTTATTTCAAAAGGCGCGGTATTTTTTGTTTTCGTATCTGCGTTATATACAGTATTTAAACCCCTGGTCGTGACCTGGTATTACATATTGTTTTTACTTTCTGTTCTGACCATGGTGATTGGAAACCTTTTTGCAATCCGGCAGAACAACCTGAAAAGATTCCTGGCTTTCTCATCCATCGCCCAGGCAGGATTCATATTGATCGGTATAACGGGTGCGTCGCAGGCCGGCACCGCATCAGTGGTTTATTTTATCCTGATCTATCTTTTTTCAAACCTCGGGGCTTTTGGTGTGGTCGGCCTGGTTAGTGCAACTACCGGTAAAGAACAAATCGCTGACTACAAAGGATTTTATAAAAACAACCCGCTGTTATCCTGGGTACTGGGCATCTCACTGTTTTCCCTGGCCGGCATTCCGCCCACTGCAGGATTTTTTGGCAAATTCTTTTTGCTTATGTCCGGGGCAGGGCGCGGAAATTATCTGCTGATTACGATTGCTGCCGGGAATATGATCGTAGCTCTTTATTACTACCTGAGGGTTGTGCGGGCCGTGTTTATGGAACCCAATGAAAATCCTATTGAAAAATTAAATATCCCGCTTTCCCCCCGACTTGCCCTGCTGATATGCATCACCGGGATCATACTGACCGGACTGATGAGTTATATTTATGAATATATATTTTCACTGAGTACGGTATTTTAAACAGGAGTTATGGCCATCAATCAAAATCATATATCTGAAGAACTGAATGGTGTCAGGTGTGCCATCGTAGAAAAAAATTTAAGCGCAGAACGCGCAGATTTTCTCAAAACCTTATTGTTGTACAATAAATATTCGGTAGAAGTTGCTGTTACACCAGCTCCAAAAACCGCGCCCGCCAAACCGCTGGCAGAAGGAGAAGAACCACCCCCTACACCGCCTCCCCTTCCTGAGACATTTACAGTCGGGGTAACCGACATGATGTTCAATCCCATCAATGCGATCTTTGGAAGATTGCTGCACACACCGGACGGACATGTAGTTACCGCCGCTTACTGGCATCAGCAGGAAAAAACCTCACATGACGAAGTGCCTTATTACGAAAGAAAAGACTGAAGATTTAGAGTTCATAAAAAAATAAAAGGAATCCGCATTCGGATTCCTTTTCCTGGGTTAGCAGCAATCATCAGAGGCCTTTCAATGTAACCAGTCTGTCCCATTTATTTTGCCTGGCATCTTCTGCCTGATGCAAAAAACGCTCGGCCAATTCAGGATCCTTTGCCTTAATCACATTGAACCTGTTTTCGTGATACATGAAGTCGCTTAAAGGCATACTTGGCTCTTTGGAATCGATAACAAACCGCTGCCCTTTTTCTTTTAACGGGTTATAGTGAAACAGTGGCCAGTAGCCTGATTTAACTGCAAAGTCCTGTTCCTCCGCGCCATGTGCCATATCAATACCATGAGCGATGCACTGACTATAGGCAATGACCAAAGAAGGTCCCGGAAACGCTTCGGCTTCCAGTATCGTCCTGACGGTATGGGCATCGTTTCCACCCATAGCAATCTGTGCAACATACGCCGTTCCATGGGCAATAGCCTGCAGGGCCAGATCCTTTTTACCCGTCGTTTTTCCATTTACTGAAAATTTTGCACTTGAACCCAGTGGCGTTGATTTGGATTTCTGTCCGCCCGTATTTGAATACACTTCTGTATCCAGAACCATAATATTTACATTTTCTCCGGTAGATAACACATGATCAAGTCCTCCATATCCGATATCATATGCCCAACCATCGCCTCCGACAATCCATACAGATTTTTCAGCAAGAAAATCAGCCAGGTGGAACAAGTTCAAACCCGCGATGGATCTTTCGCCCCGCAGGCGATCTTTCAATTCCCGGATCAAATCATGTTTTGAATGGATTTCTTCTTCCGTAACCTCAGGCGCATTCAAAATGCGGTCTGCGAAATCTTCACCAACTACCTGACGGTACTCATGTAACAATTGTTTTGCTGTAAGTCTTTTTTGATCATTGGCCATTTTAATGCCCAATCCAAATTCAGCATTGTCTTCAAACAGGGAATTCGCCCAGGCTGGTCCGACGCCTTGTTTATTTTTTGTCCAGGGCGTAGTGGGCAGGTTGCCGCCGAAAATAGAAGAGCATCCGGTCGCATTGGCAACAATCATACGTTCTCCAAATAATTGGGTGAGCAGTTTTAAGTAGGGTGTTTCGCCGCAACCCGCACAGGCTCCGGAAAATTCAAACAAGGGCTGGAAAAACTGTGATCCCTTTACCGTATTGCGGTTCACCCTTGACCGATCTACTTCGGGCAATTCAAGAAAGAAGTCCCAGTTTTGTTTTTCATTTTCCTGAATAAGCTTTTTTTCAAACATATTGATGGCCTTGTGGCCAGGCTCAGTCTTACTGGTAATCGGACAAAATTCAACACATAAGGTGCAACCCGTGCAATCTTCCGTGGACACCTGCAGCGTATAAGCTTCCTTGGTTTTGTCCCATTCCTTACCTATCGGATCCATATGTTTTAATGTGGAAGGCGCGCTTTCCAGTAATTCTTTATCATATATCTTAGGTCGTATCGCGGCATGCGGACAGATCATAAAACATTTCCCACATTGTGTACAGAGGCTGGTATCCCACACGGGCACCGTATCGGCAATATTTCTTTTTTCATATTTTGTGGTACCGGAAGGAAAAGTCCCATCTACCGGCAATGCACTCACAGGAAGTTCATCCCCATCTCCGGAAATGATTCTTGACAGTATGTCCCGAACAAAGTCAGGGGAATTTTTTGGAACGGTATCATCCTGTGCCCTGTCTCCTGCGATCAGGCCGGTATAGTCCACTTCAAATAAATTTTCCAAAGTCTGATCAACCGCCTCATAGTTTTTGCTCACTATGGCATCGCCTTTCTTCCAATACGTTTCGTAAATCGCTTCTTTAATTTTTGCGATGGCTTCCACCCTGGGTAATACATTGCTGATCGCAAAAAAACAGGTCTGCAGAATGGTATTGATCCGGTTGCCCATACCGGATTCTTTAGCTACCGTATATGCATTGATGACATAAAATTTCAGTTGCTTTTCAATAATCTCTTCCTGAATTTTCTTCGGTAGCATGGCCCAGACTTTATCCTTTTCATAAGGGGAATTCAATAAGAAAACCGCTCCGTATTCTGCATCCTTGAGGATATCGTATTTTGCCAAATAATTAAAATGATGGCAGGCAATAAAATTTGCTGATTGGATCAGGTAGGTTGACCGGATGGGCTTTACACCAAAACGTAAATGTGAAGCGGTAAGCGATCCCGATTTTTTTGAATCATACACAAAATATCCCTGTACAAAATAATCCGTTTTATCGCCAATTATTTTTATGGAATTTTTGTTGGCACTTACTGTGCCGTCGGCACCCAGGCCAAAAAACAATCCGCGGAATTTATGCTGCTGATCGAGATTAAATTTCCTGTCGTAAGGCAGGCTCAGATGCGTTACATCGTCTTCAATGCCAATGGTAAAATGAACTTTGGGATGGTCTGATTTTAGTTCGTTGAACACACCTGCCACCATAGCGGGTGTGAATTCTTTGGAAGACAATCCATACCGGCCACCTATTACATGGGCATGGCAATTTTCCTGCAGTTCATTCAGTGCGTTGACCACGTCCATGAATAATGGCTCAGCCATACTGGTGGGCTCTTTACAGCGGTCAAGTACCGCAATGTTTTTAACTGATTTTGGTAAGCTTTGTATGAAATGCCTGACAGAGAAGGGACGGAAAAGTCGTACCTGGACCAGACCTGTTTTTTCACCCTTCGCATTCAGGTAATCAATTGTTTCCTGAACCGCAGATCCGCCGGATCCCATAATTACAATAATGCGGTCAGGTGTATCATGTCCATAGTATTCGAAGAGTTTATATTTTCTTCCCGTGAGTTCGGCAAACCTGTCCATCATCTTTTCTACAATTGAGGGAACTTTATCATAGAATGGATTGGCAGCTTCCCGGTTCTGGAAAAAAACATCAGGGTTTTGTGCAGTGCCCCGGATAAACGGATTGTCAGGAGAGAGGGCCCGGGCCCGATGGGCATTCACTTCATCCATATTAATCATCGCTTCAATCACTTCATCGGAAATAATATCCACCTGTGATAATTCATGTGACGTTCTGAACCCATCAAAAATATTCAGAAAGGGAACACGCGCTTTTAATGTAGCCGCCTGGGCAATCAATGCCATATCCATAGCTTCCTGGGCTGTATTCCCGAATAACATCGCAAATCCGGTTCCGCGAACAGCCATCACATCACTGTGATCGCCAAAAATGGACAGAGCGTGGGTAGCCAGTGTCCTTGCTGCGATATGGAAAACGGCAGGTGTTAATTCCCCGGCAATTTTGTACATGTTAGGAATCATGAGCAACAATCCCTGTGAAGCCGTAAATGTGGAAGCCATCGCACCGCCCTGCAATGCGCCGTGAATGGCTCCTGCAGCTCCGGCTTCAGATTGCATTTCCATCACCCGTGGAACCTGACCGAAAATATTTTTCAGGCCTTTAGCGCTCCATTCATCTGTCCATTCCCCCATTGCAGAGGAAGGGGTTATGGGATAAATCGCGCAAACTTCGCTGGTTTTATAAGCGATGTAGGCAGCCGCTTCGTTCCCATCCATGATGGAAAGAGATTCGCTTCTTTTTGTTGCAGTTGCTCCCGATTGTGGTTTGGCTGGATTTTGCATATGGGGAATTTTGGCGGCTCAAAAGAGATACACGAAAATACCCTGCCGGACGTCTGTATGATATGATTCAAATCAGTCCCGGATATGATTAGTACTAGTTTTGTGGCCTGAGTTTATTAAAACTGAGCGACCCAAGCTTATTTTTGCTCATAGAAATAACCTTTATAGCGATATTCAGTAAACCTTAATCCCGATACAACCATGATTAAATGCATCAGAACAAATTCAGATAACGCAGACATCATAAAATTAGTCAGGGAACTTGATGCTGACCTGAGCAACCGGGACGGAGCGGACCACGCATTTTATGACCAGTTCAATAAAATTGATAAAATAAAATACGCCATTGTTGCTTATGAGGAAAACACTGCTGTTGGCTGTGGTGCCATAAAAGAATTTTCGCCGGAAGCCATGGAAGTTAAAAGAATGTATGTATTGCCTGAAAGGCGGGGTCAGGGTATTGCTTCGGTCATTTTAACTGAACTGGAGCGGTGGGCAGTTGATTTGCATTTTACCAAGTGTTTGCTGGAAACTGGCAAAAAGCAACACGAAGCTATCCAGTTATATAGGAAAAACCGTTACGGAATCATTCCAAATTTCGGGCAATACCAGGGTGTGGAGAACAGTCTTTGTTTTGAGAAAATATTGACCTGATTTTTCCTTTTGCAAATCTCGCACTACTGAACACCCACCAGTTTATACACTTTGCCGTTGGTTCCGGCAAGTCCCGTTTGGGATGAAGTCATGATATATATTTCACCCGAAAGATCCTGTCCGAATCCCTTCAGGTATTGTCCCAAATTATCAGGATAATCTTTTAGGTTTATCGCATCATAAGGCCAGGTGGATGCAGAGGAAACTAAAGCCGAATATAGTTTGGCATTGGCACCACCGTCCTGTGAAAAACTACCGAAAATATACTTGCCCAGTAATGAGGATATGGAGCTGCCCCGGTAAACATTTCCGCCAACGACAACTGTTGCGACGCCACCGGTTGGATTTGATGCATTAGGCAATTGGATAACCGGATCAAGCAACTTGTTACCGGCTGAATCATTCGTGGGACAACTGTTCCGGGGCGTTTTGTCATCATCGGTATTGAAGCAAATTGTTCCTTCTTTTACATTCCAGCCATAATTTCCTCCTTTGGTTACCAGGTCAATTTCCTCATACAGGGATTGGCCGGCATCCCCTACGAGCAACTGGTGATTGCCCCCCATATCGAATGAAAAGCGATAGGGATTGCGAAAACCAAAAGCGTATATTTCGGGTAGTGCCGTTCCGCCAACAAAAGGATTGTCTGCCGGAATACTGTAGGGATTCCCGCTATTAATATCAATCCGTAAAATATTTCCCATCAGATTGTGGTAAATATCCT
>DATCAO010000614.1:0-14540 GCA_036512575.1 Puia sp. | reverse complement strand
TGTGTATTATTCTTTGCTGGACTGGTATCGAAGCGATTACCAGTATGAAACCGGCAGAACCGGTCATGGAACGGGAAGAACGGCCAAGAGTGACTGGAATCATTATATCGCTTTTATGAAGGCCCAGTTAACGGAACTGCTTACGCAGTACGGGCCCATTGCGGGTGTTTGGTTTGATGGTTACTGGGATCAGTTGAGAAATGATCAGGACAAAACAAATAAGCCAGCTGTGGACTGGCACCTGGAAGAAATTTATTCCATGATTCACCAGCTCCAGCCGCAATGCCTGATCGGCAATAATCATCACCTGGCTCCGATTCCGGGAGAGGATTTTCAAATGTTCGAAAAGGACCTGCCCGGCGGGAACAGCACGGGATTTGGCGGAGCTTCGGTTTCCAGTCTTCCATTGGAAACCTGCGAAACCATCAATAATTCCTGGGGTTTCAATATTACAGACACCCAGTATAAATCCAGCCGGGAATTAATCAGGCTACTGATTAACGCAGCGGGCTATGGAGCCAATCTTTTGTTGAATATCGGTCCGTTGCCCAACGGCGAGATTCAGCCGGCCTTTACGGAACGTCTGGACAGTATGGGTAATTGGTTAAAGCAAAACGGATATACGATTTACGGTAGTCATGCTGGTTACATGAAACCTCAGACCTGGGGTGCCATAACCGAAAAAGGCAATACCATTTGGCTGCATATATTTAAAACAGACGGGGATAAATTCTTTGTGAAAATGCCTTTTGTCGTCAAATCGGCACAAATGGGAGGTCACGCGCTTAAGGTACAGACCCTGGAAGACAACTATATAATGATAAATTTAAAAGGGATCACATTGGATCCCGTGGATGCGATCGTTCAACTGGACGTCGTAAAATAAAAATCCCGGGCAGGCGCGCTGATCCGGGAGTTGATTATTTAGTGAATGGCTTTCAAGGCAGTTCCCATAATAATCAGGGAAATATATGCAAAGCCAATTAATGCAAATCCAAATACGGCCAGTTTTAAAAACACTTTTGCCGGTTCTTTTACGGAATGGTCTAGTTCCTGTTTCATAGGGTTACATTTTAAATCGGGTTTTTCTAAAAATATTGACAGTCACAAAATAGGCAGACAAACCGGCACCTGCAACGTATTTTTACTAAGGTAAATCCCCGAAGTATAAAGGATTTGACCGGGACCTTCCAAATGACCCGTACTTGAACTAAATTGCGGTCTAAATGGCTGAAAATCCGCCCTTTATTTTATCGAAACTGGAAAAATATGTCGAATATTCTGATTATAGATGATGAAAAAGCAATTCGGAAAACACTTAGTGAGATACTTTCCTATGAAGGATATAAAATAGACGAAGCCGGTGACGGAGAGGAGGGATTCAGAAAATTCAAGGAAAAAGAATACGATGTCATACTCTGTGATATCAAAATGCCCAAAATGGATGGGATTGAATTCCTTGAAAAAGCAAAGGAATCTAATCCGGATCTGCCCATCATTATGATTTCTGGTCATGGTACGATTGAAACCGCTGTTGAAGCAGTCAAAAAAGGCGCGTACGATTATATTTCAAAACCCCCCGATCTCAACCGACTGCTGATTACCATCAGAAATGCGATGGACAAGACCTCGCTGGTTGCAGAAACCAAAGTACTGAAGCGCAGGGTGAGCAAGGTTCAGGACATGATTGGAGAGTCCATGCCCATACAAAAAATCAGGGAAACGATCGACAAAGTTGCACCAACTGATGCACGCATACTCATCACCGGTGAAAATGGTGTGGGCAAGGAACTTGTGGCCAGGTGGGTACATGAAAAAAGTAACCGCGCGACCGGGCCGCTTATCGAGGTAAACTGTGCCGCTATTCCGGGCGAACTGATAGAGAGCGAATTGTTCGGACATGAAAAGGGTTCTTTCACTTCAGCTGTTAAACAGAGAATCGGAAAATTCGAACAGGCAAATACCGGTACTCTTTTCCTTGATGAGATTGGTGATATGAGTCCGAATGCGCAAGCCAAGGTGCTTCGCGCCCTGCAGGAAGGAAAAATAACCCGTGTGGGTGGGGACAAGGATATCAATGTGGATGTACGGGTTATTGCGGCTACCAATAAAGATTTGCTTCGGGAGGTGGATGAAAAAACATTCAGACTGGATTTGTATCACAGGCTCAGCGTGATCATTATTCACGTGCCTTCCCTGAATGAAAGGAGGGATGATATTCCCCTGATTATTGATAAATTCCTGACGGATATTTGTAATGAATACGGAATCGCCCGCAAAGTAATCGACGATGAAGCGATCCGCGCCCTGCAGGATTACAACTGGACGGGAAATATCCGGGAACTGCGCAATGTGGTGGAACGGCTGATCATTCTTTCTTCCAAATCCATAAGCCGTGAAGACGTGGCGAATTATGTGCTACCTAAAAAATGAGCCTCTTAAATAATGTATAAATGTGCCGAACGGTTCAGCCAATCCCGACTGCTGCTGTATTTTAATGCGTGTTTATTATGGTACATTTGCCCCCAAATCTAAATTCGCTTAAATGACCGCACACCAGGTTCTGATACTACTTTTAATCGCGCTGTTTTTGTTCATACTTCCGGCATTCGGACTATTCTTCATGTTCAGGAAAGCCGGAGCGCCCGCCTGGAAAGGGCTGATTCCTGTACTGAATACATTTGAAATGCTCAGGCTGAGTAAAAGACCAGTACTCTGGTTTTTTTTACAATTCATTCCTGTAGTCGGTTGGTTTATAACCTTTGCCATTTGCGTTGAATTTGTAAAAACTTTTGGCAAATTCCGGTTCTACCAGCATGCCCTGACGGTATGTTCGGCCGGTTTATATTTTTTATATGTGGGGCTGAATAAAAAAGACAAATACATCGGAGCAGATGCCGCGAAAAAATACAAGAAATCTGCTGCACGTGAGTGGGTTGATGCGGGCATTTTCGCTATTGTTGCCGCTACGCTGATCCGGACTTTTATTTTTGAGGCATATGTGATTCCGACACCTTCAATGGAAAAAACCCTGCTGGTGAATGATTTTTTATTTGTGAGTAAGTTCAGTTATGGTCCGCGCATTCCCAACACGCCCATCGCCATGCCGTTTGTTCATCATACCCTGCCTTTCTTCAATTTAAAATCATACGTGGAATGGATTCACATTCCCTATACCAGATGGTTTGCATCTCCGGTAAAGAGAAATGACGTTGTTGTATTTAATTTTCCGGCCGGAGATACGGTAATTAATAAAGAAGAATATCAGTCTGAACAGCCCTACTATAATGTGGCCCGCATGCTCGGAAACGGCGATATGAATGCCGGTCGGGAGATCATCCTCAGCGATCCGGATCAATATCCTCTGATTGTGCGCCCGGTTGACAAACAGGAAAATTATATCAAACGTTGTACGGGTGTTGCCGGAGACACCCTGCAAATTATTAATCAGATTGTTTATATCAACGGGAAACCCACACCATTGCCACCATTTTCAGAAACGAATTATATCGTGATGACCGGTGGTCAGCAGCTTGATGAAACTGTGATGCATGATGAATATGATGTTGACGTCAACAATGGTGAAGAGTTTCAGCAAACCGGGGTGGCCAACAGGTATTTTATGTTATTGACTGCTGGTGCCCGTGACAAAATGATCAAAAACGGACTGGCGAAAAACATCACGCCCTTTATTGACAGCAGCAAGGCCCAGTTTCCCTACGATCCGCAATATAACTGGACAGTGGACAATTACGGGCCAATCTGGATCCCCAAAAAAGGAACCACGCTGATTCTGAATCCGGCGAATTATCCTGTTTATGAAAGAGCCATTCGTAATTATGAGAATAACAAACTTGAATTACAGAACGGAAAAATATTTATCAATGGAAAAGAATCCACGAGTTATACTTTCAAAATGGATTATTACTGGATGATGGGCGATAACCGGCATCAGAGTCAGGACAGCCGTTTTTGGGGATTCGTGCCGGAGGATCATGTGGTCGGAGAAGCATGGATGATCTGGATGAGCTGGAAAAATGGCGTTCGCTGGAGCCGGCTGTTTACTAAAATCAGATAGATACTCATTAACCGAATGCAGCAGACCAGCATACAAATTCCCATGCAGATATTCCCGGACCGGAGCGCGCTCGATCCGCCAGATGCGCAACTTCTGGAAGCTGCAAGTGTGGCTACCGGTGATGCCTATGCGCCTTATTCAGGTTTCAGGGTAGGTGCCGCAGTTCGCCTCAGCAATGGCAAAATCGTGACCGGCTCCAACCAGGAAAATGCAAGTTTCCCTGCGGGCATCTGCGCAGAGCGGGTGGCCCTGTCTGCTGTGTCGTCGGTTGCCCCGGGAATAGCCATTACTGATCTGGCCCTGACCTGCGTCAATGAAAAGGGCGAAAGCAGCCGGCCAGTCAGTCCCTGTGGTATTTGCAGGCAAAGCCTGGCGGAATATGAACAACGTTTTGGGCAAAACATTCGTCTGATATTAGGTGGCTCAACAGGAGAAATTTTTATTCTTGCCAAGGCAACGGATCTGTTGCCTTTTGCGTTTAGTAGCCAGGAATTAAAGTCCCGTTAATTTTTTTGCATTAATATTGCACCCGCTATGAAAAAGATCGTAATATTTATTCTGTCAGGCTTTATTGTTTTGTGTTATTTGTCCTGTGCAAAAGGTACTCCCGTTCCGAGCACTCCGCCCTGTTCCAATAAATCCGTAGATGATGATTCTGCATCGCTCATTAAATTTGCGGGCGACACCATTCCACTTACTCATGACTCCACAGGATTATATTATCATATAATAGATTCCGGAAATGATACCAAACCCTCGTACTATTCAGTGGTGACTGTAACTTATACGGCCAGACTGATGGATAATAGTATTTTTGATTCTGCCTCTAATACAAATCTTATGGGGGTCCAATTGGATCAGCTTATATACGGATGGCAAATCGGCCTGCCTAAAATTGGAGTCGGGGGCCATATCCAATTATTTATTCCCTCTGCTCTTGGCTGGGGATGCAATGGCGCCTTATCGCCTACCGGAGTAACAGTCATTCCTCCGAATGCACCTGTGTATTTTGATGTGCAGTTGCTTGGCGTGCACTAGTTTTTCCTATCTTACGTTTCTAAAATTTATTTTTATGAAACGTACTGCCTCCGCAATATGGAATGGATCCGGAAAGGATGGAAAGGGAACTCTTACCACGCAGAGCACCACATTAAAAAATGCCCAATACTCTTATAAATCCCGATTCGAAGAAGGGGTTGGTACAAATCCTGAAGAATTGATTGCTGCTGCTCATGCGGGCTGTTTCGCCATGAAACTCAGTTTTGTATTACAGGGCCTTGGCATTACCCCTGATAGCCTGGATGTTCAGGGCGAGGTTACGCTCGATAATGGCACGATTACACAATCCCATCTTACCTTAAAAGCAAAGGTCCCCGGCATTACTCCCGACCAGTTTAAAGCTGCAGCTGAAGAAGCGAAACTGAACTGTCCTGTGAGTAAATTGCTGAATGCCCAGATTACCCTCGACGCATCTTTGATATAAGTGTTGCGCTTTTGGGTTTACTACATCATAATAAAATGTTGTTATGCCTTCGAAGAAATCTTCTGTTACGAGGAGAAACTTTTTGCGGAATACCAGTTACGCTGCCGGCGCCATTATGATCGTGCCCCGCCATGTACTGGGTCGCGGATACATAGCGCCAAGTGACAAACTGAATATTGCCGCCGTAGGAGTTGGCGGCAGGGCGGAGGCCAACCTGCCCAGGGCTTACAATAATGGAGCAGACAATATCGCTGTATTTTGTGATGTGGATGACCGAAGGTCGGTGAACGCTCGAAAAAAATGGCCGACTGCACCATACTATAAAGACTACCGCGTGATGTTGGAGAAAGAAGGTAAAAACATCGATGCGGTGATGATCACCACTCCCGATCATATGCATGCTCCCATAGCGATGGCCGCTATGGAACTGGGCAAACACGTGTATGTGGAAAAACCACTTACACATGATATCTATGAAGCCCGGATGCTTACACAGGCGGCAAAAAAATATAAGGTGGTCACCCAGATGGGAAATCAGGGTGCTTCGGGAGACGATATCCGGCTGATCCAAAGCTGGATTCAGGATGGGTTGTTGGGAAACGTGCATACCGTGCATGTATGGACTAACCGGCCTACATGGCCTCAGGGCGTTGCTTCCCCTACCGGGAAATATGATGTGCCGCCAGAGCTGGACTGGAATCTCTGGCTCGGCACAGCGCCGCTCCGGGATTATAATCCAGCCTATCTTCCGGCGATCTGGAGAGGCTGGGTAGATTATGGTTCAGGATCACTCGGTGACATGGGATGCCATTTTATTGATTCTCCATACCTGGCTTTGAAACTCGGATATCCGGTTTCTGCGGAAACCAGTATTGGTTCTGTTTACAAGGGGTATTTCGAAGAAGTGATTAATGTGGAAGGATTTCCGCCGTCTGCAAAAACATACATTCAGTTTCCGCAACGCGGTGCGATGGTACCGGTGAAAATGGTTTGGTATGATGGTGGAATCCTACCGGAAAGACCGGCCGAGCTACTCCCCGATGAAGAGATGAGCAAGGTTGACGGCGGAATGATTTTCGAAGGAACTAAAGGAAAATTAATGGCCGGAAAATTTGGAGCCAATGCGACCCTGCTGCCGACCAGCCTGATGAAGGACCGTGTAATGCCTAAATCAAAGATTGCCCTGGTGGATGGGGGAACAGAGGGGCATCAGCAACAATGGGTGCAAGCTTGTAAGAAGGGTTATGGTGCATATACGAGTTCTGATTTCGCTGTTGCCGGGCCACTTACAGAAACCGTGCTGATGGGAAACCTGGCCGTCCGCAGTTATCAATACAGTGAAACCAATAGCAAGGGAGAGAAGATATTCCCCGGCCGTAAAAAATTACTATGGGATGGCGAAAAAATGGAGGTGACCAACTTCGCGCCTGCCAATCAGTTTGTAAAAAGAACTTACAGGGCCTACTAGGTTAATTGAAAATTTCTACCACCCTGGGCGGGTTGGACATTTGAAAATTCAATTTCGGAATTTTCTTAGCCCATGACAATTTGATTCGACCTGAACGATTCAATAATATTCAGCATAAGTTCATTACGAATACTGCCGGTTTCCGACATGTCAGGAACCCAGAATTTGACCTCATAATTGACCATATTGCCGGTAAATGTCTCAACCGTCACGGCAGGCTTGGGATCCCGCATGATTTTTTCGTTTTTGCTTAATTCAGAAAGGATCAGTTCCCGCGCCTTGCGGAAATCTGACGTATAAGGAATGCTGATTACTACTTTTAGCCGCTTGTTCCTGTTGTGTACCGTCCAGTTGATCAGTTGCTGGGACAACAGGTCTCCATTGGGTATGATGATATTGGCGCCTTCGCCGTTATTGATCTGGCTGGAGCGCACACCGATTTCCTGGACCGTTCCGGTTTTACCGGCAACTTCGATGGTGTCCCCGATCTGAATGGGCCTTTCAAATGCTATGATGATCCCTGAAACCAGGTTGTTCACCAGGTTTTGCAATCCAAATCCAATACCTACACCGAGAGCTCCGATCAGGATTGATATTTTATTGATGGGTATACCGGCTGCTGCAATAGCAATCAGGAATCCTGCGGTCCAAATGCCAATCCGCACCAGGAGTGCAATCGAGCCGAGACGGGTCTTTTTTTGAGGTCCCGGATTTTGACTTTCGTCGAAAAAGAAATTGACGAATTGAGAAAGTACAGATGAAATCCAGATGATCAGGATAAACAAAATCCCGCTCGCGAAGGTATAACTGATACTTCCAATGGTTCTCGGTTTATTGATGGCGTACAGAATAATTCCGCTCACCCTTTGGTAAAGCATCAGGTTGCGCAAAATGGAAAGTATCCATAGAAAAATGGCAACAATCCATAAAACGCTGCGCAGTTTATTCTTCAGGTCAACAAAATTCAGAAAGGCAAAAAAACGGTTGTGAAAAACTTCTGACTGAGTATAAACGGCATCGATGAGGATGGCGCAACATGTTTTCAGGGTTATTGCCAGTACCAGGCTGTCGATCGAACTGAAGGCAAACAATTTACTGAGTGTGACTCTGCCGGTTAGGTTAAAGGAGATAGACATGATGACCTGAATCAGGGAAACAGCAAGCACCCATTTGCGCGCCCGGGAATCTTCAAGGTTTTGAAAAACCACTGTTTTATTTCTCAGAAGCCAAAGACAAATTAGCAGGAAACAGATCCCGCCGATCAGCAGGCCCCACCTTTCACCGTAAGCTGAATCAAGCAGAATATCGTCAATAGCAAAACATATCCATATAGACATCAATGCCAGCCACAATACCTTTCCCTGTTTTGTGAGATAGGAGAAAAGCAGCAGGGTCAATAAAAAAATACGGAGCAGCTCATTGAAATGAGTATAAACAGCAGGTGCACTTGCATAAAGAAAGGGACCATAGGTAACCAGCAACAAGAGGCTGGACAGGATGGCCGATTTTTTCAGAAAAGTCAGGTTCTGGAATATTTTTTCCTTGTCTGTTTTTTTTCCGACCACATGAAGAATAATCAGGAACCAGATCACGAGCAGGAGCCAGATACCCATGTTGACAGACCGTGTATCCCAGGTGGTTCTCATAAAAATCCTGATTACACGTACCGAACGGCTCAGGCCATCCTGAATCACCTGGCCCAGTGATGCGTCGTAGTCGGTAGAGCAGGCTTGAAAAAAAGGCGGTTCTTCCTGATTCCACATGGCTAGACTTATAGCTTGCCGGCGATCACCGATTTCCGACTGCAGGTCCTTTTCCAGCAATAAATCTATAGACACGCGATTTCGGAGCGTATTGATCTTAATTGTGGTATTGTGCAAAATGGTATCCAGCGAAAGTGACCGTGTATATACTGCATTCATCTGCCCGTGAAGCACAGTATTCAGGGAATCATTCAATAAGGTGCTGTCATGTTTCACAATCCGAATCCGCTGATGGATGGCGTTTAACTGTGCTGAATAATCCATCAGTTCCTGATTCCAGTCCTCCAGGCTTTCCTGCGATTCACCCAGCATTACCGAAGCAGTATTCAGGCTGCGCAGGTTCAGCGGATTGTCGTTCCGGTTAATCCGGTTATGGAAAAAATTCAATCTGCGCTCCAGATCAGATATGGATTTCAGGATATCCGTGGTATCAAAGCGACGGTCAAAAAAACCTTCGGCACGGTTCAGGCTGAATGTATAAGATTCGATTTTGTTCACCATAAAAGGAACAGTGGTGTCCTTGATTTCAGCTTCCCGAAGAATGGAATCAGAAATCCGGCTGTTCAACTCCATAGCTGCAGTATCCACTTTATGGTAATGGATGATCCTTTTTTTCACCTGTGCTTCTGTAAAGAAACAGGCCAGACTGCAAATTATGGTCAGGCTGATTAATCTAAGCCTGTTTGGAACGGACATGCGAAAATAATTTTGACTAATATACGTCAAATGCAAATGGGATGTGTTGGGATCATGCAGAGTTCGAACCCCGTTTATTCACTGAGCATACGGGAGAGCATCAGCAGTTCTGTTTTTTTATACAGATTCGACTCATTGTCGAAGCATTTTCCGAATTCTTCAAGCAGACATTGGATGATACGGATATGGTTCGAAGGTTTGAAATGATTTTCAGCAGGTGTAATTGCTATCCGTGAGAAGTAGTTCATCACATCTTTGTGGGTAAACACCTGACCGCTCATCGGATCAATAAAAAATTCGACACGGTCGATTGCAGGCCGTTCATTTTCTTCGTCTGTCAGCGCCGGCTTGATATAGGCCAGTACGAACTGCCGGGGAATATTTATAGCTTTGATGGGGATATCCAGCAGTTCGCTTAGCAGTAAATATAAAATACCGTTAATGATGGTATTTCCTCTTTTGGTTTCAATGGTTTTGTGAATCAGGAATTCATCCGGATGCTGGTACCCGACCTCGGTTCCTTTCAGGTTATAATAACCATATATGATGCTGGTCAGGACATTCACCTGTTCCAATGGAGTGAGGTAGTTGTTTAACTCGAGCCAGATATTGCGACGTAGTTTTTCAATTTCTTCCAAAACCAGGCTGGTAGCCAGGTCCGGATACTGAAACTTGGAAACGAGCAGGCTGGCTGTGAGGAGGTCGTGGTAACTGCTTGTTTTCCATCTTTGAAAATCTTCCGTAAGGTCCCGGTAGTGCAGCCGGTGGATGAGCATCTCAATTCTTTCCTGGATGGTATCTTGCAATGTGTTTTCCCAAAGGTATTCCAGGTTGGGTATGATGCCACGTCCGTAACTGATAATGCGATTGCTGACGGTTGTGAAAACCTCTTCGTCCGGATCATCGATGAGATGAAGCAAGGCTTTGATTTCTTTGGATTCCTGCATGGGTGGACTTTTTTCTTCGGGCAATATCCAGTAAGGGTTAACGGGGATGAATATCGCAGAAGTTAAAAAAAATGCAATGACAATCTTATCCACAAATCCTTTCCGGATGTTTATTTCCGTCAGGGATATGCCTTTCTTTATTGGATAACGCAGGAATTTTAAAAATCTTATGAGGATTTCTTTTTCTTCGGAACTCTTTTGGGGGGATTGGCCTTTACTTCCTCGATGATGGCTTTGACTTCATCGAGTTCAAGCCCTGCCACGTTTTCCTGTTTTTCCTTGGGGATTTTGTAATTACGCAGACCTTGTTTGATATAAGGCCCGTAGGGTCCCCGAAGCAACTGAATTTTTTCTTTCTCAAATACCTTGATGGTCCGCTGTTCTTTTGTTGCTCTTTTTTCAACAATGATGGGCGTAGCTTCGCCCAGACCGATGGTATACGGATCAAACTCCTTGGCCAGGGAATAGAACTTTTTGTCGTGTGCAATATAGGGTCCAAATCTGCCGATACTCACCGTTACATCAGTATTTTCAAACTGACCCAATGTTCTGGGTAATTTAAAAAGTTCCAGTGCGTCTTCCAGACTAATGGTCTCGATGCTCTGCGTGTTTTTTAGTTTTGCAAAACGGGGTTTTTCTTCGTCGTTTTGTTCTCCAATCTGGGCCATGGGGCCATAGCGACCCATTCGAACGATGAGTTTTTTTCCCGAGACCGGATCCACACCCAATTCTCTTTCGCCGCTGATCCGATCGGCTGTTTCAATGGTTTTGTCAACGTCTTTTTTAAACGGGAGATAAAAATCGTCAATCATGACATTCCATTCAATCTTACCGCTGGCCACTTCATCGAACTCAGCTTCTATGCGTGCTGTAAAATTGTAATCCATGATGTCGTCAAAATACATCTTCAGGAAATCGGTAACTACAAGACCGAGGTCAGTAGGAAATAGTTTTGATTTTTCGGCGCCGGTGGTTTCCTGGGCACTCTGTTTACTGATTTTATTTTCCTTCAGTTTCAGAATACTGAAACTGCGGAGTATTCCTTCTTTATCCCGCTTTTCAACATAACCTCGTTTCAGGATCGTGGAGATTGTGGGAGCGTAGGTAGATGGTCGCCCAATGCCCAGTTCTTCAAGTTTTTTTACCAGGGAAGCTTCTGTATATCGAGGCAAAGGCCGGCTGAAGCGTTCCGTGGCGAGTATTTCCACCAGGGGCAGCTGCTGACCAACCGTTAGTGGCGGCAACATGCCTTCCTGATTTTCTTCTTCAGCCATGTCGTCGTCATCCCGATCTTCCCGGTAAACTTTCAGGAAGCCATCAAATTTTAATACTTCTCCGCTGGCCTTCAATTCTTCCTTGTTTGTGGAAATCCGGATGAGCGCAATTGTTTTTTCCAGTTCGGCATCAGCCATCTGGCATGCCATCGTTCTTTTCCAAATCAGTTCATATAACCGCCGGCAGTCTGCATCTTCCACGCTGTCGTTCTCCATATATGTTGGCCGAATGGCTTCGTGTGCTTCCTGCGCGTTTTCATTTCTATTTTTGAATGCCCGTTTCTGATAGTATTTCTTTCCGAATTTACTGTTGATTTCCGCATGCAGATTGTCCATGGCTGTTTCGCTCAGACTAACGCTGTCGGTACGCATATAGGTGATCTTACCACTTTCATAAAGTTTTTGGGCAAGGAGCATCGTGCGGCTCACGGAGTATCCCAGTTTCCGGGAAGCTTCCTGCTGCAATGTTGAAGTAGTAAAGGGGGCAGCAGGTGATTTTTTTCCAGGTTTTACCTGAATATCAGTGACGGAATAATTCGCTTTCAGACAGCTCTGGAGAAAAGATTCAGCTCCGGATTCGTCTGCATATTTTTTCCCTTCTGCTGAAAAAACAACATTTTTTCCGGAAATATCCTTCGCTGAAAAAGAAGCTTCAATGCGGAAGGTGCTCTGTGCCGTAAAAGCGTTGATTTCCCTTTCCCTTTCTGCGATGATCCGGACGGCTACGCTTTGGACACGACCGGCGCTCAGGTTGTTTTTCATGCTCATTTTTCGCCAGAGTACCGGACTCAGTTCAAATCCTACGATCCGGTCCAAAATACGCCTGGCTTGTTGTGCATTCACCAGGTGCATGTCTACGGTTCTGGGCGTTTTTACTGCCGACTCGATTGCCGGCTTGGTAATTTCATGAAATACAATTCTTTTGGTTGTTCCGGGGTCCAGACCTAATACTTCACAGAGGTGCCAGCTGATGGCTTCCCCTTCCCGGTCCTCATCCGTCGCAAGCCAGACTTCGCCTGATTTTTTAGCCAGGCTTTTTAATTCCTTAACAACCTTTAGTTTATCATCAGGGACGAAATAACGGGGCTTATATTTATTATTGAGGTCAATTCCCATATCAGCACGTTCCAGGTCACGAATATGGCCGTAGCAGCTTTTTACCTCAAAATCTTCGCCGAGGATTCTTTCAATGGTCTTTGCTTTTGCCGGGGACTCCACGATCAATAGATTCTTCGCCATACTGTTTCAAATAAGGTTTTTTGTGCCGGAAGGCGTGCAATTTTACAGTATAACATTGAAAGTAAAAAATGAACAGCTCAGAAGGCTGGCCGGCGAAAGACTCTTAACTCTTTAATTTATAATACATTCGGCATTGTTTTTTGCAGATAATACATGCAGTGCACCCGGGTGTGTGTTTTTTAAAGCCGCAATGCTACCCCGGTGAGTCCTCATTGCTACTCCGATGGGTCCTCATTGCTACCTCGGATTCCGAGGACCCAAAGAGGACCCAAAGAGGACCCAAAGAGGACCCAAAGAGGACCCAAAGAGGACCCAAAGAGGACCCAAAGAGGACCCAGGGGGGAGAAAATGATATCCATCACAGGTTTTGCCGGGTTCTTCCAATACTTCTCCAGAGACCCCCAGATTTTGGGTGATCCGCCGGGAACAGGTGGTAGATTGGATAAATATTTGAAAAAGGGTCAACCAAATCTGCGATGAGATCCCTTTTTGTCAAAATTTGGGAAGAAAAAATGGGTGGATGACGGGGTTCGAACCCGCGACCCCTAGAACCACAATCTAGTGCTCTAACCAGCTGAGCTACAACCACCGTTTGGGACGGCAAAACTAAGGAAAATTTAGATGCCGCCAAAGACGGGAGAAAATTTGAAAAACTGAGAATGATTTAGATAACACAGTTGGGCCTGCTTGACACACAGCCCTACATAACTCATTATGATTACAACAAAAATTAACATACGATGCCAATCGTATATGTTATTTGCCGTTAACGTAAGTATGGGTTAATATTACCCTGTTCAACAACAATACCGAAGCATTAATCGTTAATTTTGGACAATGTCAAAACTGATTTCATATATGCTGAATAAAAGGAACCTGCCGGTTGTTTTGCTCGTGTCTGTGCTGGGAATCGCTATTGCGCTGAAAACTTTTGCGTTCGGTACCAATCCACCCACCAAATATGAACGGATACTGAAAAATGTAAGTGAGTTACTTGAAGAAATTCATTACAGCCCCAAGGATATTAACGACAAATTTTCTTTGGAAGTTTTTAAGAAATATCTAAAGGATGTGGATGCAGAAAAAAAACTATTCCTGAAATCTGATATTCAGGAATTATCGAAGTATCAGAACCAGCTCGATGATGAAATTTTGGGTAAAGCACCGGTTCAGTTCGTTCCGGCCGTTGTAGCCATTTACAAAAAAAGGTTACAGGAAACGCAAAATATTTCCCACGAAATTCTTGCCCAGCCCTTCGATTTCAACAAACAGGAGTCTGTTGTGCTTGATTATGATAAACTGGAGTTTCCGGCGAATGCAGCTGCACAGCGCGACGAGATCAGGAAAAAATTGAAATACCTGACACTGGAAAAATATGCTGATTTGCTGGACCAGCAGGAAGCTGCGAAGGGCAAACCGGGTTATGTGGCGAAAACCAATGAACAACTGGAGAAGGAAGCCCGCGATAAAACACTGAAAGTTACCGACCGTTTTTATGAACACCTCCGGATTAAAGCTACCGATGATGACTTCTTCAACATATTTGTTGAAACCATTGTGCAGTGTATGGATCCGCATACTGATTATTTCCC
>DATCAO010000613.1:0-6149 GCA_036512575.1 Puia sp. | reverse complement strand
CCCAGTATATCTTCCAACCAGGGAAAAGTAGAATCCGGATAACCGAGTTGCAGACGGAACAGCACAGACATCAGCCCACCGATCAGCGCCCAGATCATACCGGTAATCAGGAACTGTTTACAGATCATTTTGTGATCCATGCTGAATACATACTTCGTAATAAAAGTCTCCTTGTGATGAAGACCATTATGACCCGCTTCATGCGGGTCGTGGGAAACGATCGCCTCACCAGGTCCATGTATCGTCAAATCAGTACTCATCAGTAGAAAATTTAATGCTTTTAGTTTAATCCCTTTTTACTTGGTCGCTGCAACAAGTTTCTCAGGCGCCACAAGCAGCCCGGCTGTCTTGGCTGAATCCGTACCTGTCGGCGCCGGCAATTTATCTTTCATCACCTGCACATAGTTGGGAACCTGTTTCGCACGCCATAAAATAAATTCTTCAGGAGTCACCACCTGGATCACACCCTTCATGGAAAAATGCCCCTTGCCGCACATCTGGTCGCAGGAAATCTCATATTCAAAATCCGGATTGCCCGTCATCTTTTTCATTTCCTGCGTAGTATATAATGGCGTAAACCAGATGGTAGTCGGCGTTCCGGGTACGGCATCCATTTTCATACGAAATGCCGCCAGGCCTACATCGTGTATCACGTCGCGGGAATTGATGATCAGTTTTACCGGCTGATTCACCACCAGGTACATGGTATTGGAAACGACGATATCGTCGTGTGATGTCGGATCGTCCCATAACAATCCCAATGAATTATTTTCCGCGTCACTGATGTTCTTGAAATACCTGTTCCCGAAAATCCCGTCCTTACCGGGATAACGGAAGATCCAGTTAAACTGTTTGCCCATCACTTCCACCTGCGCTGCATTCTTCGGCGCTTCGCCGGTGATTTGAAACCAGTACATCAAACCGAAACCCACGAGCACCGTAAGTGCAATGGCAGGAACAACGGTCCAGATCATCTCCAGTTTATTATTATGCGGAAAATAAAATGATTTTCTTTTTTCAGAATACTGATACCGGAACGAAAACCAGAATAACAAAATTTGCGTTATGAAAAATACGACGCCTGTAATGGCAATCGTGATGTAGAGCATCTGGTCGATTTTCTCCCCGTGATTTGAAGCCGCTTTACCAAGGATTTTTCCCCTGAACAATTCGTTGCACCAGTACACTCCGATAAGGCCCAGCACAAGGAAAACGATCATCAGAAAACCATTGATTCGGTTATTCTGTTCGTTATTTTTCTTTTCACCTTTCAGGATACCTACATACTCGCTGGCTTTCGCGATCTGAAAAGTGATCACAAAACCCATCAATAAAATCGCAATCAGAAAAATGGTTGACATTATGCTTTAAGTATAGTGAATAATACTCTCTTTAAAGAACGGATGATTTTTGGCCACCAGGGGATACTTCGCCAACACCCGGCTGGTTTGGAAAATGATCAGGCCTACGAATCCGGCTGCAATGCCAAAGTCAAAGAGGTTCAGCGGCACATGATCCGGAACCAGGCTTCCAAAAATCATCTGGTAAAAATCCAGCCAGTGACCAAAAAGCAAAGCTACAGACATAATGGTTAATATGGCATAGTTGCGTTTGGAACTCCGCCTCATATAAATCAGGAGGGGAGCCAGGAAATTGATCACCAGGTTCAGGTAGAAAATGCCGGTGTACGCACCTTCAAACCTGGGTTTGAAATAAATCGTTTCTTCCGGAATATTCGCATACCAGATCAGCATGAACTGGGAGAACCACAGATACGTCCAGAAAACAGAAAAGGCAAACTGGAATTTACCCAGGTCATGCAGGTGTTCTATGTTTACGTATTCCAGGTAACCTTTATTTTTCACATAAATAATGAACAGGGTCATCAATGCCACGCCGGCAACAAAAGTACTGGCGAATGTATACCAGCTGTACATTGTACTGAACCAGTGCGCGTTGATACTCATCAGCCAGAGCCATGGAACGGTAGACGCAACAGTAAGTGCAAACCAGACAATATAAAGTGCCGCCCAAACCGTGTTTTTCCAGATGTATTTTTTTCCTTCCTCCACGTTGAGCGGATGATCGTCCAGCTCCCGGCTGAGGCTGCGCATCTTATAACCCAGCACCGTCCAGAGGCCGATGGTGAGCGTGGTCCAGATCAAAAAGAACGTGGGATTCAGAAATCCTTTTTTCCCGTTCAGAACAGGATCAGCTTCTACCTTGGCCTTATCGAGCCATTCGTATATAAATGTTTTATGCCCGATCACCAGGCACATGAGGATCACAAAGGTTATGCCTCCGATAACGGGCACGCAGGCGGATATGGCTTCAGTTACCCGTCGGAAAGCCATTTGAAAACCTCCCCAGGCCAGCGTTACCGCGCAAAAGAAAAACATGGCCGCATTCACGACCAGTAAAAAATATACACTGTTCTGCAAAAGTGCTGCCCAAAACCGTATTTGATGTGCTTCATCACCGGTACCATACACGAAGTATCCGACGATCAGGGAAATAATCCCTGTTATCATCAGGCCCATGGACCACATCCTGGAACCGGAGGGAATTTCAAAACGCTCTTTAATTGACATTCGTGATCATTTTTATACTTATCTATCGGATCGCTAATTTTTTATTCGCTGTTGAATCATTGCCCGCCGGTGCCTGTTTCGATTTGATATAGGCAATCACCATCCATCGCTGCCTGGTATCCAGCTGGGAAGCATAACTGCCCATTTTGTTTTTCCCGTAGGTAACAGAATAATACATCTGACCTTCGGGCATCGCCTCATATTTTTTATCGCCCACCAGGGTGGCCGGTTTAGCCGGGAACGGACCGTCGCCGCCTTTGTACAGCGGACCGTTGCCGTCCAGTTTCATACCATGACAAATTCCGCAGTTTACGAGGTAAAGTCGTTGAGCTTCCACCATCGTGGGTTCATCCAGTGCAGCTGCAGTCAATGGGCTCTTCACCAGTTTGGATGCTACATAATTCGTTGTGTCGCCTTCTTTGTCTTTCGGAATATCAAATGGGAAAAGTGCGCCGCGTTTGATGGTTCCCGGAACGGGGGTATTGCTGTAGTGAATACCTTGTTTTAATAAAGCTTCTTTCTGTTCGGGTGTTACGGCATAGGTTTCATACGCGCGGCTGTACGCCATATCCGGCATATAAATCCTTCCCGGATCACGCCGCACTTCATTGCATGATGCCAGCACGATCACACACAAACAGAAAATAATTAATCTTTTTTTGAACTGCATGTCAACATTCATTTCGTTATGCCAGAATAGTTTTTGCATTGTCCACCGAAGGGATGTTCCTGCTGTAGGTGCCAAGCCACCAGCCGGTCTCCGCGTTTTGCATGTTCACATCCAAAGCACCTATGGATTTCAGAAAGGCCTGCGCCTCTGCTTCATTGGTCCTGGCCGTGCATTCTATCACCATCACAAACAGATCATCCGTTGCCCGAAGGCTGAAATGATGTTTGCGCACAAAGGGCGCCATCTGGCAGAGATAACAAAACGTAAGCACCATGCCCACCGAAGCAAAAAGAACGGTCAGTTCAAAAATGATCGGAATCCAGGCGGGCAGGGCAAAATGCGGTTTACCACCAAAATTCAGTGGCCAGTCGTACACCAGTGCATAACTGATTCCGCTTATGGCTGTGAGGGTTCCGGTGATGGCGTATAAAAATCCGGCGGTGTGCAGGCTGGTATCGCGTAACCCCATCGCCGTATCCAACCCGTGGATGGGCATGGGCGTATACACATCATGGATCTTGTAACCCGCCAGGCGCACTTTTTTTACAGCCGGGAACAAGACCGCTTCATCATCAAAACTTCCAACAACAAATCTTTTAATAGCCATATAATCGCTTTAGAAGATATTTAATGAGCATGAGCAAATTCATGTGCAAATTTTTCCACCGATTCATTTTCTTCAGGTCCCATCTTCTCTTTATAATTCGCACCGGATTTTTTCAGGATATGCTTAATTTCTGCAATGGCGATCACCGGGAAGAATTTCGAGAACAGGAAATAACAGGTGAAGAACAACCCGAAAGTTCCCAGGTAAAAACCAACTTCCCAGATCG
Organism: Puia sp.; assembly: GCA_036512575.1. Lineage (GTDB taxonomy): Bacteria > Bacteroidota > Bacteroidia > Chitinophagales > Chitinophagaceae > Puia. The sequence goes on along the minus strand of DATCAO010000613.1, from coordinate 2,055 downwards.
TCGGGGAATAGTAGGTGCTCCATCCGCTGGGAATGTATTCCCTGTACAGGGAAGTGACGATGATCACAAATCGTTCAAACCACATCCCGATATTAACAATCACCGACATAAAGAAAGTAACCACAATGTTGCGGCGCATTTTTCGAAACCAGAATATCTGCGGCGAGAGCACGTTACAACCCATCATGATATAATAAGACCAGCCCAGGGGTGAAAATATATTTCCGCGATTCTGGAAAAAGGCAAATTGTTCATAAGGGTTTTGGCCGTACCAGGCGATAAATAATTCCGTCAGATAAGCCACACCAACGATAGATCCGGTGAGTACAATAATTTTATTCATCACATCGATATGCTCAATGGTGATGTACTCTTCGAGACCCAGCACCTTACGCGTAACGATCAACAGGGATTGCACCATGGCGAATCCGCTGAATACAGCACCCGCAACGAAATAAGGCGGGAAGATGGTGGTATGCCATCCGGGAACCACCGATGTGGCAAAGTCGAAGGATACTATGGTGTGAACCGATAACACAAGTGGTGTGGCCAACCCGGCCAGTACCAGCGACAAAGCTTCATGACGCTGCCAGTGTTTGGTGGAACCCGACCATCCGAAAGAAGTGAGACCATAAAAATATTTTCTCCATTTCAGTTTGGCCCTGTCCCTCACGGAAGCCAGATCGGGCAACAGTCCGCAGTACCAGAACAAAACAGAAACGGTAAAATAAGTTGATATCGCAAACACGTCCCAAAGCAAAGGTGAATTGAAATTCGGCCAGAGTACGCCACGCGTATTGGGATAAGGGAGACAAAAGAAAGCCATCCATACGCGGCCCATATGCCAGATCGGAAACTGGCCGGCGCACATCACCGCGAAGATGGTCATCGCTTCCGCCGCACGGTTTACACCCGTTCTCCAACCTTGACGGAACAATAAAAGGATCGCAGAGATTAGTGTTCCCGCATGACCAATACCGACCCACCACACGAAATTGGTGATATCCCAGCCCCAGCCCACCGTTTTATTCAGGTTCCACTGGCCCACTCCATAAATAACTTCCCGGGTAACTGAAACAATGCCAAAACAGAGCAGTAAGACGGAAATAAGAAATCCGATCCACCACAATTTGGAAGGCCGGTTCTCAATCGGCCGGACAATGTCTTCCGTAATCTGGTGATAATTTTTATTTCCTTCAACCAGCGGAGGCCTTACCTGTGATTCGTATTTTAATGAAGACATACTGGGTTATCAATTTTTCTCCCGTCCAGCCTTAGGCGGGAGCGGGATTCATTAAAAATCTTTACGCTTTCTCTTTGGCTTCAGACTCCGGGTTACGGACCTTGGCGAAATAGGTAATATTCGGTAATACATGCAATTCTTCAAGTACATGGTACAAACGGTGTTCGTTTTCCTGCCGGGACTTTACCACCGCGCTCTTGCTGTTGTTTACGTTTCCGAAAACAATGGCCTGTGTCGGACAGGCCTGCTGGCAGGCCGTTTTGATATCGTCGTCGCTCAGTACCCGTCCATCTTTTTTTGCTTTCAGTTTGCCATCCTGCAGACGCTGTACACAGAAACTGCATTTTTCCATAACTCCTCTTGAACGGACAGTCACATCCGGATTCAGCACCATGCGCGGCAGGTCTTCGTTCATCATCAACACAGCTTCATTGAGTTTTCCCACACCATTCTCATCCTGGTTATTCGGGAAACTATCGGCACCTGTATAATCTTCCCAGTTGAAACGACGCACTTTAAACGGACAGTTATTTGCGCAATATCTGGTACCGATACAACGGTTATAGGCCATCTGGTTCAGACCTTCCGTACTGTGGTTGGTTGCAGCTACCGGACATACGTTTTCGCATGGCGCATTGTCACAATGCTGGCATAACATCGGTTGGAAAACAGTCTGAATGCTGTTGGGATCATCCAGGCTTCCAGTGAAATAGCGGTCAATGCGCAGCCAGTGCATATCATGGTAACGAAGCACTTCATTCTTGCCCACAATAGGCACGTTATTTTCTGCAATACATGCAATCGTGCACGCG
>DATCAO010000612.1:0-3635 GCA_036512575.1 Puia sp. | reverse complement strand
TTCCTGCGTTTGCAGAATCTGCTCGCGGGTTCTTTCCTGGTGTTCCTGTAACTGGCGCAGGTCTGTTCTGCGGGTATCCAGTTGTTCCGTTGTAAGATCTGCATCAAAAGCCAGTTGTTTGATCTGCTGTGTCCTGACAGCGGATTCTTCCTCCAGCTGTTTCAGCGATCGTTCCAGGTTTTGAATTGACGTATCGGCAATGGCAATATTTTTTTCCGAATCAAATTGCAGGCGTTGGGCCTGGGCATGTTCACTCCTCGTTTGATCGAGCAATTCCTTCATGCTGCCAAAAGATTTCCGGGCCAGTTCTGTTTTTTCTGAAAGTATTTCCAGGTTCTGTTTTAAGAGTTCCAGTTTGCGATCCTCTTCTTCCACCTGTGATTCAGTAAACTGAACACTCTCTTCCAGGCCTGTTATCTGTCCCGATCCTTTCGTTAGAAAATCTTCAAAGCCGGATTCTTTTTCCTGAAGAAAATCAACCCGCTGGCTGATCAGATTTTTCTCACCTTCTTTATTTCTTAATTGCTGAACCAGGTCGTTAAACGCATGCTGCAGTGCCTGCAATTGTTTTTCTTTTTCAATAAATGCCAGCTTATCCTGTTCAAGCGCTGCTTCACCTCCCGCAATTTCCGCTTCGAGCTGGAATTTTTTATCCGTTTCTGATTCTGACTGGGACTGGAGGTTTTTGTAACCGGTGTTGAATCCTTCCAGCGATGCTTTGGCGAGTTCGATACTGACTTCCCGGTATTCTTTTTTTATCTCAAAATACTTCTCGGCTTTTTTTGCCTGATTCTCCAGCGTTTTCAGCTGGTTATTGATTTCAAACAGGAGGTCTTCTATCCGGGCGAGATCCTGTTCTGTTGCATCCAGCTTCTGCCGGGCTTCTTTTTTCCTGGTTTTATAAATAGAAATACCGGCAGCCTGCTCCAGCATCCGGCGGCGGCTGTTCTCTTTATCGCGGATGATATCATCCACCATGCCCAGTTCAATAATGGCATAACTGTCGGTGGAGATCCCGGTATCCATAAACAGATTCTGGATATCTTTCAGACGGCAGCTCACATCGTTGAGGCGGTATTCGCTTTCCCCGCTTTTGTAAAATTTTCGTGTAACGGTTACTGTATTGAATTCGGTAGGCAACAGGTTTCGGGTATTTTCAAACGTCAGGCTCACTTCGGCGAGCCCTGAAGCTGTACGATTCTTGGAACCATTAAACACGAGACTTTCCAGATTCTCTGATCTGAGGTGGCTGATTTTCTGTTCTCCGATTACCCAGCGGATACTGTCCACGATATTACTCTTGCCACATCCATTTGGCCCGATGATGCCCGTAATACCTTCATTGAAAAGAATATGGGTCCGGTCTGCAAAACTCTTAAACCCCTTAATATCCAGACTTTTTAAACGCACGGATCACAATATTGGTAGGGGACAAACCTAGTCAAAATGCTCAATGGTTTCCCCTCCTGTTAATAAGTAGTGGATAGTCTTTTATTCGTCGGAACCTGGTTTGGTCAAACGCCTTTTGAGTTCTGCTATGGGCATATCAATCTGTTTTCCCATGGGCTGGTTCCCACGATAGGTAATCACCTTGAGCATGACCGCATCCTTTGGTACCAAAAGCGGTTGGGAATAAACCGGGTAAAAATTATCCGGATGAGAATTATCGAAACTATAATGGATCGTCAGTCCCTCAATTTCGGTGCTCAAAGTAATCAGCAGGGAATCCCTGCTGTCTTTGCCCACCTGAAAAATCGGGTCGAACAGGGTCTTCGCATATTTTACATTCTGCAGATCCATTCTTCTGAAATTATATTCCACTTTTTCTGCAAATCTTTTCCAGTTCTTGCTCTCCTTCGGAGACCACACACACTCAGCCACCGCAAGGGTTCTTGGCCACAGCATATACTGCAGGTGCCGTGTATTGTACACCTGTTCGGTCCAGAGATTGGCCTGTCCGCCAAGTATAAATTTAGAGTCCACCCCTTCCGGAACGGGTTCAAATTCGTAGGTTTTGTTCAGGCGGAGGGTAGCATATACGTGGGGTTCGCTGATTGCGTCTCCCTGCATATAATCGAGGTACACATAGGTGGTTGGGCTCATCACCACCTGGTGGCCCATTTTTGCAGCGTTGATACCGCCTTTGATACCCCGCCAGCTCATTACGAGCGCATTGGGTGCCAGGCCTCCTTCCAGGATCTCGTCCCAGCCGATCAGTTTTTTACCTTTGGATTCCACAATTTTTTCAACGCGTTTCTCAAAATAGCTCTGCACTTCTTCCATCGTCTTCAGGTTTTCCTTAGCCATCAGCTGTTTGATCTGATCGCTTTTCTCCCAAAAATTTTTGGCGCACTCATCGCCACCCACGTGGATATAGGGAAATGGAAACAAGGCTGCAATTTCTGTAAAGACCGCATCGAGAAATGTGTACACTTTTTCATTGGCGGGACAAAGCGTATTGTCTTCGAGGGCAACCGGGCCGGGCCAGTCCATAAATTTTTCGCCGGAGACCACGTGGTATTTTTCGGAGCCTGCCGTACAGGAAAGATCCGGATAGGCAACGATCGCAGACATGCTGTGACCAGGTACATCGACCTCAGGCAGTATATTCACAAAACGATCCTGGGCATATTTTACCAGGGTACGGATATCATCCTGGGTATAAAACCCGCCATAAGTTCTTGGCTCGTCCGCTGGGATCGTGGCAAAGGTTCCAAAATATCCTTCCCGTTTTACATTCCAGGCGCCCACGGAAGTGAGTCGCGGAAGGCTTTTAATTTCCACCCGCCAGCCTTCGTCGTCTGTCAGATGCATGTGCAGCAGGTTGAGTTTATACTGAACCATCAGGTCGATAAAATCTTCCACATCTTTTACTGTAAAAAAGTGTCGTGCAACGTCGAACATCAGGCCCCTCCAGCCAAAACGGGGATAGTCGGTAATCTCCACAACAGGAACCTGCCAGGAGACGCCGTTCACTTTTGTTTTGCTGTCTATTTCCTGGGGCATCAGTTGCCAGAGCGTTTGCAAACCATAAAAAATTCCAGCGGGTTTATTAGCAGAAATCAGGATCCCGCTTTGTTTTACCGACAGGCGGTACCCCTCAGGGCCTAGTGTCTTGTCTTCAGTTTTATTCAGCACACAGCGAATGGATGCATCGGCCGCATGGTTCACCGCCACTTTCTTCCCGGTCATAGTCAATTTTCCCAGTGCGGTTTCGGTGGTCTGTTTCAATTCGGGAAGGTTCGGAATACTCAGGAATATCGTTTCCGGTATTTTAAAATAACCGTTACCACTGACCAGACTCACGGGTTCGGGAATCACGGATATCTCTTTATCTTTTTTCTGGGAGAAAGAAATAAAAGCTGACAGTGTAAACAGGACAAGCAGGATCGTTTTTTTCATGTAGCATGATTAAGAATTGCAAACTTATGCCAAAAAGGACTAAAGCATAAAGCTGAAAGCTCGGGGCATAAAGCTTAAAGCTTAAGGCTTAAGGCTAAGACTCAAAACATAGTCCGATCAATCGATGTATTTAATAATTGATGAAGTTTATTCTGAAAAGAATTCGAAATAATTTCCCATTTCACATTCACATTTCCACATTCCCCACAATTCCACATTTTCACATTGTAGAA
>DATCAO010000611.1:0-8575 GCA_036512575.1 Puia sp. | reverse complement strand
ACAACAGGGAGTCCATTTGGTTGTGCAGGGTAAAACCATTTCAATATCAAAGTAATGGAAGTAATATTTGAATTTACGCATCCGACACATACTATGTATCATTTGGTAGAATGGTTTGCGAGTTGCTCTGTATCTAAATTTCTAATCTTAAATCACTCATGCATATCAGTATGCACAAGTAATGGGTAAGTAGTGTGAACGCGCACTTGTAAAATCTATAACGGTCTTCAGATCCTGGCCGGGCTAAGACCAACCAATACATTCACTACAAAAGATTTAAAATGACTGATAATACGGTCAAAAAAGCCTATATTTGACTGAAATACCGGTCATTTTATGAAAACCAGGAAAAACACCCTTCTCCCCACAGCTGATAAAACACTGCGGATACTGGGCGAAAATATCAGGCTCGCGCGCAAGCGCAGGCGTTTGAGTGAAATCCAGGCGTCAGAGCGCGCCGGAATCGCCAGGTCGACCCTGCAGCTTATTGAACAGGGTAGGCCCAGTGTTGCTATGAGTTCCTATCTGCAGGTTTTATTTGTATTGGGTTTGGAGAAAGATCTCCTGAAAGTTGCAGCAGACGATCCGGTGGGTAGAAAACTTCAGGACGTTGCTTTGATCAACAAAAAGAATTGATGCCATGAAAACGATCAAGTCTGGGAAGTCGCACCGAAATTTCGGGTATCGAAAGCGGGTTGTAAAAAAATAATCAGCCAGTGCTCAAAGCAGTTCAGCTCTGGCCGAAAACGGCTGATCGATATAAAATCTCCCGCAGCGAAAAAGAAAGAATGGAAAATGCGTTTGCTGAAGAATAATAAAATAAATCTTGAGATTAGGGTTATTTCACCCTTTTTTCTATCCATATAAGAACTTAAATTCACCCTATGTTACCCAAGTATTACCCTGTTATCCTGGTGGTGAACGACGAATCCGGACTGCATTTCAAAATGGTTCGAAACGATGATGAGCACACCGCTTTTTGCTTAAAATTTGTTGGGCCGGACACTGCACTTCAGACGATTAAAATGCTGGAAGCCTTGTACCGTGAAAGAATGGGGGGCGATAGTTGGGATGCTTTAATCAGAAAACACGAAGCGGGAATGGTTCTGGTTTAAGGGGGCCATAGATGGGAATATTCGTCATTTCAAATAAACGGATAACTGTGTAATACCGGCACCTCACGAAACCCAATCCGGGTTTACCACAATGAGCAGCCATAATAATAGTAGCGAAAAATCCAAATGAACACTTTCCTAAAAACGGGGAGGCCCATATTATATTTAAATAATTTGCTATTCCAAATAATTGTACGTATAATTGTACTTATATAAGTACTTAATTAAGTCGTTATGAAAGTCCTGAATTACTCTGATTTCCGAAACAATTTGTCTGAATGCCTTAACTCGGTCAATGATGACCGGGAAATCGTCGTGGTATCCAGAACTAAAGGTAAAAACGTCGTAGTCATGGATCTGGAAGAATATAATTCAATCCAGGAAACCATGCATTTGACCAGCACGCAGGCAAACCGGGCGAGGTTACGTGCTGCATTAGAAGAAATGGAAAGTGGAAAGCATTCCAAACACAAACTGATCGAAAAGTAAATGGAACTCGTTTGGCAAAGGAATGCCTGGGAGGATTATTTGTATTGGCAGCAACAGGACAAAAAAATCCTTTTCCGAATAAATGAATTGATTAAGGATGCTTCCCGATCTCCTTTTAAAGGGATAGGAAAACCGGAACCATTGAAAGGGGATTTATCGGGCTGCTGGAGCCGTCGCATTACAGATGAACATCGGCTTGTCTACGCAATTCGTGAAAAGAGATTACATATTATCCAGTGCCGTTTTCATTATTAAAGACAAATAATAGATGAAATATTTGATGGATTTGAGAATCTTTTTGCAGATTCTCCTTCATTTCCCCTTCTCTCCATTAAATTAATTCAGAAACCCCCTGTTGTCGGGGATTTCATCGTTATCAGATGAAACAGGAAGCAGTGAAAAAGCCCTGCTGATATTTTTATACCCAATAGTGCTCACTCCGTTCTCAGGCTTTCGACGGGATTGGCCAGCGCAACACGGAGCGTGCGGATACAGAGGATGATCAGTGCAATAAGCAAAAGACTGCAACCGCCGACAGCGAAGATCCACCAGCTGAGCGAGGTTTTATATGCGAAATTCTCCAGCCATTTACGACTGCCCCACCAGGCAATGGGCATGGCGATGAGAATCGCGAGGCCGATGAGCTTGAGGAAGTCGCGCGAAAGCAGGACGATCAGGTTCATCACAGTAGCGCCAATCACTTTGCGGATGCCGATCTCTTTTGTCCGCTGGTTGGTAATATACATGACCAGTCCGAGCAGGCCGAGGCAGCTGATAAATATCGTGAGACCGGTGGCCCAGACCAGGAGTCGCGAAATGTTTTTTTCTGCGGTATAGAATTTGGCGATGGTATCGTCGACGAATTGATAATCGAAGTCATCGTTCGGATACACGGAGCGGAAAGTTTTTTCTATGGCTGTAATAGTCGCCGGCCAATTGGAACCGTCAGCCGTGTTGGGCTGGAGTTTAATACTAAAGACGTTGGCGTCCCGGGTGCCGTTTGCGATCGCCAGGGGTTTTATCGGTGAACGAAGTGAGCGGGGAAAGAAATCGGCTACAACACCTACGATATGGGGATTGCCCATAAATTCTTTGATCTGTAACCCGATCGCTTTTTGCGGATCACGGTAACCCAGGAGATGCAGATAACTTTCGTTGATCGTCACGGCATTATTGGTATCGCTTTGGGGAGCGCTGATACCTGCCAGCAGCCGGAGCCCGTACATGCGGAAATAATTGCTGTCTGCGAGTTTTACCTGAATATTTTCGCGCGTTTCTTTTTTCCCATCATTGACAACCATCGTGCTCGTCCACATGCCGTTACTGGAGGGCGGATTGCTGGAGATGCTCACCAGCTGCACTCCGGGAATGGCATGTAGCTTATCGAGCAATACGGGTTTCTTGCTGGTCTCCTGGCGATCGTTGGTGCGGAAGAAAAGGATCGCCTCTCTTTTAAAACCGAGGTCTTTGTTGATGGCATAACTGATCTGTCGCGAAACGAGCAGGGTGCCGATGATGAAGACCTGGGCGATGACGAACTGGGAAACCGTGAGCGATTTCCGAAGCCATGCGGAACGGGTCTGGCCGGTGTTGGCAAAGGACTGATTCTTCAGCACAAGCACGGGTTTGAAACCGGAGAGTACGAGTGCGGGGTATATGCCGGAGAGAAAGGTGACGAAGAAGACCAGGATAATAAGGAAGAGTATCACAGCGGGCTGCTGTAATACATTGAAATGGAAATCTGCCGGGATAAAGTCGGCGAATATTTTTAGGAGGAAGGGCGTCAGCACCAGGGATAGGATCGTGGCCAGCAGGGTAAGCACAAAAGTTTCGGTGAAGAATTGTAAAATCAGCTGGAGGCGGTGGCCGCCCATCGTTTTGCGGATGCCGATCTCCTTGGCACGTTGGGAAGCTTGCGCGGTCGTGAGGTTAATGAAGTTGATCGCGGCCAGCAGCAACAGGAAAGCGGCGACGGCCAGCAGGTAGTAAAGGGTTGGTTTATGTGCCTGGCGGCTGTCGTCGAAAACACCATAGTCGAGATTGAAGTGCAGATCCGACAAGGGTTGCAGACCGACGGCCTGCGTGGCATGATCCCGCGGGTCGGGTTTTTCATTTGTGGTAAGGACCTTCGTGAGTTGTGTTTCGACAGCCGCGCGTTTTGCACCAGGTAGGAGACGAACGAAAAGCTGATCGGAGGAATTGGTCCAACCCCATACACCGAAACCTCCGGGTTTCAGACGGCTGGTATAGAGAGTCGGGCGGGAGAGAAAGGTGCCGAAATAAAAATCAGTATTACCCGGCAGGTCCTTTACAATGCCCGTGATGGTGCACTGGATGGTATCCTCGAAAACAATGGATTTGCCGATGACGTCAGTATACTTTGTATTGGCATAGTAAAGCCGGGCATTTTTTTCTGTGAGCACCACCTGGTAAGGCTGCTGGGTCGCCGTTGCGGGTGAACCTGCGATCCAGCTATAACCGATGAGGTTGAAGTAGTTCGCGTCTGCGGCAATGATATCTTTTTGTTTGCGGAGCACGACCGGGTTTTTGACATTGGGGTAGGGTATCGTTACACGTACGTCACCGAGTGTGCGGAAGGGTGCTACGATCTCCAGGCCGGAGACTTCTTTTTTAGCGGCGGCGCCCATGGGTTCGGCAAGTGCGCTGTTTTGCCAGGCACCATCGTTGTTCTTGCCGTGGGCGACAACGCGATAGGTGCGGGAGCTTTCCTTTTCGAACTTATCGAAGCTGAAGTCGTACTGGACGAGGAGAAAAATCACGAGGGAGGCGCTGATGCCGATAGAGAGGCCAACGATATTGATGACAGAGAAGGTCTTGTTGCGGCTGAAGGTTCGAAGGGCGACGAGGAAATAGTTTTTGATCATGAGAGGTTTGTTAACAGATGACAGATGACAGTCAGGTTTCAGTTGCTGCATATCATATTCCCAATAAAATGCCAGTTCAGTAAACTCTTGTAAACCAGTCTTCTGGTTTATTTTACCAGTTGGGAACTGTACGTTTTCGATACTGGGCTGATCGTTTTTGTAAAGAATTGGCTGGAAATTCCGAAATCCCGGATCAATCCATTCCGTTTTGAATTGACCAATACCGATATTAAATATCAATAGGCAAGAATAAAAGTACCCTCCGGAATTTACTGGTCGCGTGAACGAAATTTCCAGGGTATAACCAATAGTATTTATCAGGGGTTTTTATCACCTTGTAAGACGAAAATATTATCATTGGTGTTTTTATCAATTAATTTTTCATATGGATCTATTCCTACACTCGATGGTTTCTCTTTGACTATAAGGTTGATTTCGTGTTCACCCGCAGTGAATCTATACTTATGGAAATAGATTGGATTTCTTAGAGAACGACCATCTTTCCCCTTTGCATCGACTCCGAAAACACCGACATCGATATAGTCATTCATTTCTTTAGCCGGAGTTTCTATGTAGGCGGAGTCAGAATAAGACTTCGCGACGCTGACCTTTATCTGTAACGAATATTCATTGGACTTAGTAAGTGGTTTTAGTTTCGCCTCCAGGATCTTGTTGTCATATACCGTTATGTTGTTAAGACCGTCTGACAAGTAATATTGCAAAGAATCGGGCACTACTTTTTTGATATATTCGAACAGATCATCATTGCCCGCGAATGGCCCTTTATCTCGGTATGCCCAATGCTCATAGAACCTGCGTAACGCGCTGTTTAAACTGTCTTCGCCAATAAGATCCTTTAGTCCGTATAAGAAAATGGCCATTTTATTCTCCCAGATATAACCATCGTTCGAATTGGCAAGCGCTTTTTCTTTTAAAAAAGGATAGCGGTGACGCCAAATATAATAATCTGATTCGTCATGCAGGTATTGCTTAATATTATCTTTTCCTTCCTTTTTCTCCATCAACATCAAGGCACAATATTTAGCCACCCCTTCTGCAATATTGTTTGCACCCAGCGTATGATTTGGCGACAACTCATGTTTCCACCATTGTTGAGCCAGAAGAAATGAACCGAAATAATAAACGTAATCAAATTGGTCCGGGCTTTCGAACCTGGCGTTCCATTGATATTCTTCCCCGGAAGCTATTAAATTGGGGAAGCTTTCTCTGATGATATAGGGTGCCGTTTCAACGATGCTGAATTCGTCAAATGGATAGGCGCCAAAAGACTTTGAAAAATAAACCAATCCGTCTTTTGACATGGCCATAAAACGGTCTAAGTTGCTACTATGGTTTTTAAAGTAAAATATGTTGATGTTCACATTTTTGCCGTCTGTCAGTTTTACACTATCCCTTAGTATGGTGTATCCGGCAGACAGGATTGGGAATCCATAATATGCGGCCGGTTTTTTTAATACATAATGAAAATAATTTCTGCCCTCACTCGTCCATTGATTTTCGAGATGACCGGGAGCGACCACGACCTGATTTCCTGAAGTACTTATGGTCGCTTCAAAGCCTGTCAGGCCCTGATTATGGGTTACGGTTTGATACAGGCCTTCCTGATTGTTTTTGGGAGGAAACTCAGCCTCTTTTTCGGGCATGCCATAATCTGCCCGTTTTCGTTCACCCAGTTCTTCATCTTCGTCATATCCCATGCCGGGTAGTCCTCCATTGAAGAAGGTTCCATTGTGTAAAAGGGCCGTCCCGGTTTCATCGTTGGTAAAACCGTTATATCCGGTAGTTGAATTCAGGCTTAGGATAACGGTGTCTCCAGGTTTTAATGGATCGGGGAACCGGTAAATCCGATACATAGAAGTATCAAGAGCAGGTTTAAACAAACTCATTTTTGCCCTTGGGTAGATCAACGCGTTGGTAAAGGGCATCTCCTTTCCGTTACATCGAATTGAGTATTCAGCAAGTTCATCTCCATCCAGAAGCAGGGTGTTGATCGGATGATTTGTTTTATTTACCAAAGTAACCAATGCTCTTGTTATGGCTTTTCTTTGATCCGGGAAAATGTCAACAATCATTTTTAAGTATACGACCGCAGGCAGCGGATCATGTTCATGTTTTTTCAGTGTTTTTTCAAATGCAATGGCTCTCAGGTCTTTCTCCGTAGGCGTAAGAAAAGTGTTCAGATAACTAAGATTAAAATAGTTGTAAGCACCCATTCCCAAAAAGGCAATCAGCAGTAAAACGGTTGTTATAAGCGCTTTTCGATTAAACCTGGCTCTGGCCAGTCTGACCCGTTCTGCAAAAGAAGATAAAACCCCTCTGTAGTAAAAGACTGCAGCCAGGATCATTAGTAATCCACCACCGAAAATCCAATACAGGTTGAACCAGACCAGGGGCTTTACAGTCGGTCCGATTCCATCCATATCACTGCGACTGTACCCCGGTGTGTAGGAATACATCCAGAGAGAATAATTCCATTGATGCGTAATATATGCGGCAAGCATAAGGACATATACAATAAGGGCAATGGCATGCGCAGCAAACTTATTATTAACGATTACATGAACACAGAAACAAAAACAAATCATTTCGATGAACATGGGCAGGGTAATCAGGAAACATTCAGCGAAGTATATCGAGAAATGAAAATCATGATAGCCTTTTGCAATCTGGATGATTACTCCCACAAAAATGGGTATGCTAGCCAAAAACAACGCGACAAGGGAAAGAGCGATAAATTTTGCCGTGTAGAATAGCCAGTCCCTGGGTGGGAGGGAGTCATTGATGAGTGAAAACCTCGTTGCCTTTTCACGGTGTATCGATTCACCGGTATAAAAGACCAGGATCAGAAAAATGAAAAACAGGAAATTTTGAACATAAATATCCATGTACATAACGGTTCGGGGAAAGTCGACTACACCATACCACCTTCCAAATCCCATAAAGAAAATAAATCCGAGAAAAAAGATGCCGACTGCCATGATCAGCCGGAAATAAAAATCCCGGAATATATTCAGTATTTCGATTCTCGAAAGTGTAAATAGGATTTTCCTGTCATAGCTGCCGGTAAAATGGCTTGCCACTACAGGAATTGTTTTAATGGATGCCGGTGAGGGGAAAAGGGTACCGGTTTTTACTTTTTTACCAGAATGAAAGCCAAAGAATCGGATGAAACTGAAGCGCCAATAAGTAATCATCAGAATACTTAATCCAATGAATGTCCACAAGACCCTGTTAATTAAAATTTTCCCGGTCCACGAAACGATCAGGGTATTTATTTGTTTTGGCGGAGTATCCGAAACGATCAGTCTCAACGCATTAAAGCCAAAGGCATCCAGATAGTAAATGAGATTCTTATTATCCAGGTGATTGAAAATAAAAAGCCCCATCATGTAGGCCAGATACAGGACTATGCCGCCGGAATAAATAATTTTTATATTTCTGGTGTAGGCAACGAGCCCGAAAAAAATACAAGATGTCAACAGGAGATTGGGAATCAAAAAGGCAAAAAAGGGTTGCAGGTAGCTGGTCAGGTGGAATGGACCGACCCGGTTTGCATGTAACCAGCCCAATTTGGGGCCAAGTAATGCACCCAGCCAGGAACCCCAAACCAGGGAAGATGCGATCAGGACCACAAAGAGAAATGATCCCAGAAACCGTCCCCAGAAATAACCATTTTTAGTGAGTGGGTAGCTTAGATAATATTCATGGGTCGCATATTCAATATCGCGGTAGATGGGTGAACCCATAACGGAGGCCGTAACCACCATCATAAAAAGGCTTACAATGGAAAAAAAGAGGGTCAACGAGATGGGAGCATTCACCTGGCTGGAATATGGGTCGGGTACATTGCCAAATACAAAGGAGAAAAAAGTGAGCAGAAAAAAGCCGGTAAAATATAGATATGTGTCCAGCCTCTTCAGCCTGTATTTAATTTCGAATAAAAATATTTCCCAAAACATACCATCGCGGGGTATTTTGCGTGAATATTTTTCTCCTTCTTTATTATTACCTGGATTCATGAGATTCTACCTTCCGGTATCTTTAAGCCATGTTGATATCTGCCTT
>DATCAO010000610.1:0-2487 GCA_036512575.1 Puia sp. | reverse complement strand
TGTGCATTAAAACCATGTCCCAGCGATCTGGCTTCAAATCCGGTATTTCCAATACCAAATATCTGTTCCTTTAAATCCAGGTTCAAATAGGCAGAGTAGGCAATTTCTGAGGATTCCTCCCGCCAGTACATCGAACCCAGGTTGTTTATATTATACTGCTGCCCCAGAGATTTTTTTAGTATCGCCACAGGCTCATCTGACATTCTCGAAATCATTTCGTCGATAAATCGGCTGTTCAGATTCAGAAACCGCCCGAATATGGCAAAAAGCAGCACACCAGCTAACGCGGTCCCCACAATAAAAATGGTGATTTTTGTGATCTTTCTTTTCTGTTCGCGATAATTGATCCCATTTAAAACAATCAGGATGATGACGACCAGCAATCCGAGTAAGGCGCTTCTGGAAGTTGACATTAAAACGCCTAAAAGCATTATGGGCAGCAGCACAAAAGCGAATTTCTTTTCAGATTTGTTTTTGATAATATCACTTAGCACAAATACAAAGCACATTCCGCAGGTTTGGCCAAAGAAATTCCAGTTTGGGCCCTCTATATCTTCAACATAGTCGGTGCCATATTCGTTACTGGCGTAGTTATCCGAAAGCCGGTGCATGGGAAAACCACCATAAATCACATAAGTATAAACCAGGTCTGCAAAACAAATCAGCCCCGAAGCAATCATCGCTTCTTTTAACTGTTTCTGTTTATGCAGTTTCAGAAAATAATGATATACGAAAAACGCGGCCAGTATGGAGGAAATGCTTTCTTTTACCAGGTCGATCGTAAAAAGATCCTGGGCCAGCGCGATAAATATTACGTAGGTCAGAAAAATAATCAGCAGTTTAGTAGTGGGATTGGCCAGAAAGGAAGAAAATTTTATTGCTTTTTTATCCATTAAGACCCGGAAAAACAAAGCCAGTGAAATGAGGGCTTTGGAATTCAACGGCAATCCTTTGAGGTCAAAATTAATCTTAGAAATTACCATGGTAAACAACAAGACGGCTACTATCTCCGGCTTATGTATAAGCAAATAGACAAACCCACCCCCCGCCACAAGTAAAATAAGTATATTCAATTTTTTCGGTTAACTTAAAAAAAGATATTATTCCATGGACGATTTTATCTGGTCATTTTGCCGACTACTCTTTTAAAAAGACATCCTAAATATACTCCGCGGTTTAATCCTGCCACTTTATTGGAAAAAAGTTTACGATATTGATTTACCCCGTTCGCAATGACAATCCATTTATCCGCAATTAATCTCAGGAAAAGCTGTGAATTAATTCTGTTTTCTTTTGTAATGGCTTCATATAACCTGATCAACCAGTCTTCCAACTCCCTGAAATGAGTCTGACTTTCGAAATAGCCAATATTTCTCTTAAAAAAATTCACGTGCACCTCCAATTCGGTTTCAGAAAAGTCAATAAGCATATCCGTGAGCATTTCCCTGATTATTTTTTTCTCCACAATCAGTAAATCATTCATTTTGGAAACACTCATATTGTTGCCGTGCACCCGATATAATGTCCCGCAAAAAGGCAGATTTGCCAGTTTTGACCTTTTCGCCATTCTACACCAGAGATCATAATCTTCAGCAATATCATAACCTGGCCTGTATCCCAGTTCCTTGGCCATTTCAGCCCTCATCATAATGGTTGAGTTTCCAAAACAGTTCCCCAATACCATTGACGTAACGATGTCCTCATTTTTTGTCGGGTAACGAATCCATTGAATAAAACGACCCTGACTATCGATCGTTTTATAATAAGTACCGCACATGCCATACTCCCTGTTGCTGCGTAAGAAAGCGACCTGTTCCCCGATTCGGTTTTCCATGGCGATGTCATCACTGTCCAATGTGGCAACGAATTCTCCTGTCGCTGCGGCCAGCCCTCTGTTTCTGGAATACACTATACCTGAGTTAGATTCATTTTCAAAATACCGGATCCGGAAATCCGTATAGTCGAGAATGATCTTTTTGCTTGAATCCGTGGAGGCGTCGTTTACAATAACCAATTCCAGGTGTTCGTAAGACTGATTTAACACGCTGTCAATGGCTTCCTTCAGATATTTTTCGCAATTGTAAACTGGCATAATCACTGAAACCAGGGGAATTTCCATGTACGAACCCGTTTTACGTTAACTCATGCCGGTTTCCGACCCTGTATTCGCCTGCTGCTCACAATTTTTCGTTCCTTAGCACTTTGCCGGCCGGTTGCAGTTTACAAACGCAATTTACTAGTCATTTGGTCTTTAAATGTGTTTAGGCTATTTGCATCTTTGATTAATTTAGCTATATTTAAGCCTTGGAGATCAAACTCCCAGACTTTTTATAACTTATTGAATTTTAATAAGTTAATCTCCGATTATCCTTAAGGAAAACGCCCGTTTTCAGAGTTAAATCACCTAATAACATTAAATTTTGATTTTTACATTTCTTCGGGCTGTCCGGCCATCTCCTTACAGCCTATTCAGAACAGGGGTTATTT
>DATCAO010000609.1:0-7470 GCA_036512575.1 Puia sp. | reverse complement strand
GGGTTGAAGTTATGAACAAAGGTTCAAGACCCGCCGTTCATACCGGGAATAGAAGCCTGGTAAACGATCGTTTCTTCCTGTGCTAATATGGTAAACGCAGCCCCGTCGAAACTCACCCACGCCTCCCCTTTATTTCTTTTAAACCCGGGTTTGCCCTCTTCCCTGATTTCAGCCGCACCTGTAAAAACCAGGAATATTTCCGCTGAATGAGAAATTGCATTCAGTGACTGTCCTTTTGCAATCTGTAACCGGCTCAGTTCAAAATCAGGCGCGGGTGTTGGAAATATCGAGCGTACCCCTCCGGCTGGTTTGCCGGTAATGATCTGAGGTACGGTAGCTTCAAACTTTACATGCTTCATCAATTCCGGTACATTTACATGCTTGGGCGTGAGCCCACCTCGTAAAACATTGTCGGAATTCGACATGATCTCCACATTCTGACCTTCCAAGTAAGCATGCGGAACCCCCGCATCCTGAAATACTGCCTGGCCGGGCTGCAGGTGCAGGAGATTAAAAAAATAAACGGAAAAGATCCCCCGGTCGATATGCCCTGCCTGGGAGTAGGTCATTGCGGCCCGGGCTACCCAGAAATCTTCTTTGTCCTTATTCAGCTTGCCGTTCTGATAATGGGGAACAACACGCTCTACCAGGGTTTTCAGGTGTCTGTCCACCTGATTCTGGGGCATTTCCATCACATGCTTGTACAATTTTTTATAATTGTCTCCCCCGAACACAGGTACCAGGAAATGAAGCTCGGGTATTTCACGCAGTATCCCCTGCAACACTTTCGGATTCTTGAATCCATGAAGAAGCCAGAATTCGCTGAGGGCCAGCATCAGTTCAGGCTTGTGATTATCATCTTTGAAATTTCTGTCGGGGGCTGCCAGATCGACGCCGCTGGCATTTTCTGCTTCAAATGCGGTTCGGGCGTCGTCTTTTGACGGATGCACCTGAATGGACAACATGTCTTTTACGTCCAGCACTTTCAGCAAAAAAGGAAGGCGGCCAAACAACCGGTATGCCTGTTCCCCCAGGGTTTGCTGCGGAAATGATTCAATATAATCTTTCAGCGAGACCGGCTGATCCGACCCGTTTTTTAATTCAGCGCTCCCTCTTTCGTGGGTACCCAGCCAGAATTCAGCATAAGTTTCACCCTTCTTAACCGGAATATTCAACAGTTTTGGCAGGTAATAATCTCCACCCCAGGCGTAGTGCTGCACTTTACCTGTAATCGGCATCACCCGATCTTTACTCAGTTCCATATTTTTCATTAGTGGCTCAAAGTAAAGCAAAAATGGCCGCACATAATGAATTTGGAAAAGCAGGTGAAGAAATGGCCGCGGAATGGCTGTCAGCGCAGGGATTTCAACTGATTTCCCGGAATTGGAAATTTGCCCGTTACGAACTGGACATCATCGCCAGCCACCAGGGTGTACTGCATTTTATCGAAGTCAAGTCGAGACAGGACGACTCTTTTGGCCAGCCGGAGGACTGGGTAAGCTGGAAAAAAGGCAAACATATGCTTACAGCCGGAGTGGCTTACCAGGAGAAACATCCGGCCTGGATGCAGATACAATATGATATCATTGCCATTCTCTTAACCCCTGATGGTAAACGCGATATTTTTTTTATAGAAGATGTATATTGGTGGTAATGAGTCAGCATACCCGTTCAGCACATGAGATCATCCTTGCGTATGAAAAAAACATCCGGTACCAGGACGGCATTATTCAAAAGCTCAAAAAAGAGAAGTATTTTATTTCTATTGCCAGACTGGTTACTGTAGTTACCGCAATTGCAGTTTGCTGGTGGTTATGGCCACGGACGCTGCCATTGATATGCGCCTTACTCTTTTTTTTGGGCTTGCTGATTTTCCTGGTATTCCTCGATGCGGATAAAACAACCGACAGGCAAAACCGGGAAAGGCTGATCCTGATCAACAAACATGAGATAGCGATCCTGTCGGGCAATTTGAACACTGCTGGTTTTGACAATGGTCATCTCTTTGAAGATCCTGCTCATCCTTTCGCTTCAGATCTGGATCTTTTCGGCCCTTCTTCTTTGTTCCTCTACCTGAACCGCTGCCACGCAGAACAATCTAAAAAGCTATTGGCTGATTCAATGAAAAATCCACTGCCGTCATCCCGGATCAAAGAAAAACAGGATGCGGCAAAAGAGTTATCCCAAAAACAATCAGCTTGCCAGCAGTTTCAATCACTGGCCATGGCGAATCCACTCAGCTTCAATACAGAAAACCGGCTGAAATTCTGGATCGCGCAGCCCGCGGGCATTTTTAATGAACGATACTGGAACTGGTTGAAACATATTTACCCCTGGATAACAATAACAATAGGTACATTATTCATCCTCGATTATATGTCAACGGGTTATTTTTTGTTTTGCTTTATAGCATTTATCGGTTTCTCCTATTTAATCAGCAGTAAAATCAATCCGGTATATGAGATGCTTTCCCGGATTCAGCCGGAAATGGATTTGTTACATGAACAACTCAGCCTGATTGAAAAAGAAAACTACGACTCCCGGCTTCTTCAGTCTTTACAAAAACGCCTGAATCCGACTGACAGCGATCCGGCTTCCGCATCTATTCGCAGTTTCCATATCATCCTCAAGAAATTTGAATACCGGATGAACTGGCTGGTGTTTCTTTTTTTAAATGCGTTCCTGCTCTGGGATCTTCGCCAGGTACTAGACCTGTATGTATGGAAAAATAATAACCAATCCAGGCTCGGCGACTGGATTGCTGTTATTGCCGAAATGGAACTGACCATCAGCCTGGCTTCCCTGGTGCACAATGAACCTGACTGGTGCATGCCGTTGATTGATGAAACCTATTTTCATTTCCACGGCACTGAAATCGGACATCCGCTGATCCCGGCAGCGAACAGGATAACCAACGACTTTTCGATAGCGGGTGCTGGTAAAATGGCCATCATCACGGGTTCCAATATGGCTGGCAAAAGCACTTTCCTCCGCGCACTGGGCATCAATTATGTGCTGGCAGGCATGGGTGCTTCTGTCTGCGCCCGCCAAATGAATCTTTGTGATGTAAAAATGATCAGCAGTATGCGGGTAGCCGATAATCTCGCCGAAAACACATCCACATTTTATGCGGAATTGAAAAAACTGCAGTATATCATTGAAGCAGTCAACCGGAATGAACATGTCTTTATCCTGCTGGATGAAGTGTTAAGGGGAACGAATTCCACAGACCGTCATAAGGGCACCCGCGCCCTGGTCAGACAACTAATCAGGCAAAACGCTGTTACCCTAATAGCAACCCATGATACCGACCTCGCGCAATCGGAATCTTCAGACGGTGCTGTGTCCAACTATCATTTTGACGGAAAAATCCTGAATGATGAATTATATTTTGACTACAGGATCAAAAAAGGTGTCTGTGAAAGTCTTAATGCCACCACCCTCATGAAAAAAATAGGTATTCATTTTGAGGATTGATATATTTACGCAAATCGAACAACACCCAATCAGCTCCATGCCGCAAAACACTGTTAATCTCCGGTCGTTCAGAAACCTGGTATCCAGAAATAAAAAGCGTTTGAGAAGTTTTCTCTTCCGCATGGAAAGAAAAGCTCCCGGAAATCTTCACCTGATCACCATGGAAGCCAGCAAACTGGCCTGGGCCAAAACCGATTGCATGGACTGCTCCAATTGCTGCAAAACCATGTCGCCGACTTATTCGCGGAGAGATATTACCCGGATTTCTAAATTCCTGGGTATGACCCGAAAGACATTCACGGATAAATGGCTCTATAAAGACCAGGAGGGCGACTGGATCAACAAGAATCAGCCCTGCCAGTTCCTGGATCAGAAAACCAACCTCTGCGGCATTTATGAAGTGCGCCCGCGCGACTGTGCCGGTTTTCCATATCACAGCACAAAAAAAATCAGGGATTACGGGCATATGTACCGGCAAAACGTTGAGTTTTGTCCTGCAACCAATCGCCTGGTGGAAATTATGCAGGCAGGAATCCGGGATGGAACCTGGTCGATAAAATAATTCACTATGTGGACGGCTGAAAAAAAAGGATTCAAGGCCTGGCTGCAGCTGGAAAAATCACTCTCCGATCATTCGGTGGAAGCTTATCTGCGGGATATTGAAAAATTGACCCAGTTCATCACCATTCATCATTCCGGTTCCTCCATCGACCAGATTATCCTGTCCGATTTACAATCCTTTCTGAAGTGGATCGGCGGGCTGGGCATGACCGCCAGTTCTCAGTCACGCATCATCTCCGGCATCCGTTCATTTTTCAAATATTGTTTGCAGGAAAACCTGATCAGGAAAGACCCCACACTCCTTTTGGAAACACCCAAACTCCGCCGGAACCTGCCCGATTTCCTCAGTGTAGACGAAATAAACCGGATTGTGCAGGCGATCGACCTGAGTAAACCGGAGGGGGAAAGGAACCGGGCGATCCTGGAAACCATGTACAGCTGCGGGCTGAGGGTCTCCGAACTGGTAAACCTGCGAATGTCGGGCCTGTATCCGGAACTGGGTTTTGTTAAAGTGATCGGGAAAGGAGACAAGGAAAGGCTGATCCCCATTGGGAATACTGCATTGAAATTTATAGCGATATACCGAAGCCAGTCACGCGTTCATATCACTGTGAAAAAGGGCAGTGAAGATATCCTGTTTCTGAACAGGCGGGGCGGCGGATTGACACGACAAATGATTTTCATTTTATTAAAAGATTTGGTACGGGTTGCCGGAATAAAAAAAACCGTATCCCCACATACGTTTCGTCATTCTTTTGCAACACATCTTGTAGAAGGAGGGGCCGATCTGCGCGCAGTGCAGGAAATGCTGGGTCATGAAAGCATCACGACCACAGAAATTTATACCCACCTGGACCGCGCCTACCTTAGGGAGACCCTGCAAAAATTTCATCCGGCCTTTTAGAGCAATTAATAATTACTAATTATTAATTATTATTTACCTTTTTGTACTGTTCCCCCTGCAGACTTATCGCACCCCGCTTATTATTTTATTACTCCAAATCTAAAAATCTGAATCATGCCTGAAATTAAAGAATCAGTTGCGGAACCCATTCTTGTTCCCCGACTCCCGTCAAAAAGCTATGCTGCTATGGCGGCATCTGAAAACCTGGTTCCCTGGGACTTTACCAGGCGCAGTCCGCGTCCCCATGATGTACAGGTGGAGATACTGTATTGCGGCGTGTGTCATACAGATATACATTTTATCCGGAATGATTTTGGCATGTCGGTCTATCCACTCGTGCCCGGACATGAAATCGTGGGTAGGGTAACCGAGATCGGCAGCGAAGTAAAAAAATTTAAAGTCGGGGATAGTGTGGGTATCGGATGCCTCGTGGATTCCTGCCGGGAATGTGATAATTGCAAACATGATATGGAACAATATTGTCTGAACGGCGCGACCTATACCTACAATATACCTGAAAGACACGGAGATGGAGTTACTTACGGTGGTTATTCAAACCAGATTGTTTGTGATGAGGATTTTGTTTTAAAGATTGACGGCAAACTTCCACTCGAAAAAGTAGCACCCCTGCTTTGCGCCGTTATTACCTGCTATTCGCCCCTTCGCAGCTGGAAAATAGAGGCGGGTCATAAAGTGGCCGTCCTCGGTCTGGGCGGATTGGGACATATGGGCGTAAAATTTGCCGCTGCATTTGGAGCTGAAGTTACTGTACTGAGTACCTCACCATCCAAGGAAGCGGATGCCAAACGCCTGGGTGCTCATAAATTCATTTATACCAAGGATGAAGAACAGGTAAAAACGGTTCAGGGTTATTTTGATTTTATCCTGGATACCGTGTCGGCAGATCACGATTATAATTTTTACATTTCCATGCTGAAGACAAAAGGAGCGATGGTTTGTGTGGGATTACCTCCTTCACCTGCCCAGGTACCAGCCTTCAGTTTGATTTTTTTCGGACGCAATTTTGCAGGTTCTCTGATCGGGGGAATTGCCGAAACACAGGAAATGCTGGACTATTGCGCCGCCAATAATATTACTGCCGACATCGAACTCATCAATATCGCCGATATCAATAAAGCCTACGAGAGAATGGAAAGAAGCGATGTTAAGTACAGGTTTGTTATTGACATTGCATCATTAAAATAATTGTCAATTGTTAATTGTCAACGCTGAAGAATAAATTCCTGAACAATAGTGTAAAATCAATAGGACGTCAGCCATTAATCTTGATGACCGCATTAAAAGCATTGACAATTAACAATTGACAATTAACAATTAAAAGAATTTCTTAACGATCCCCAATGCGCCCTGTTTCCAGGGTACGCGGTGTGAAATGCCCGTACTGGTTTTCTGGAAATGGTGCATGTTGGCGATATACCATTCGTAATTGCGCAGCAGGGCGTCTTTATTGGAAAATTTTGGCGACCAGCCCAGCACGCGCTCCGCTTTCTCAATAGACACGAAAGAGTCTTTTGATGCGGTTTCGTATACCCAGGGATACAATGGAGAGATATTCAGTTTATTGAGAATGCGTAATATCCAAATCGCGGCCCCGGCCGGAACACCGGTGATTTTTTTTCCGAATCCTGCGCGATCCAGCACAACCTGGTAATCCTGTTTGATCGTTGTAAAATCTTTGGCGCCGACATTAAAAGTATCGTTGGCCTTCGCGGCATCGATGGTCGTGGAAAGATATATGGCCGAACAAAAATCCTCCACGTCCATCAGCTGGTATTTGTTGTTACCGCTACCCAGGACCGGAAATCCCTTGCCATCTTTGGCCCAATCATAAAACACACCGAAAACACCGAGTCGTTCTGGTCCGATAAATGATTTGGGGCGAAATATGGGCACACAAAGACCTTTCTTCCTGAATTCGACACAAATGCCTTCCGCTTCCACTTTACAAATTCCGTAGTCCCCCACCCCATGCAGCCTGTCGTCTTCCACCAGCGGGTGATGATCCGGAACACCATATACGGCGGTGGATGAGATATGTACCACGCGTTGAATGTGGTTGTCGAATGCAGATTGCAACACGTTCCGGGTTCCATCAAGATCCGTCGAATAAATATCCTCCTTTTTATACAGAGGTAAGGCCGCCGCAGTGTGTATAACGAAATCGACACCCTGCATTGACCGGTCAACCGTCGCGCGGTCACGGATATCCCCTTTAATTTCTGTGATCCGGTTTTTTTCCGGGTAATCAAAATCAGCGATATCAAGGGAAACCACCCGGTGTCCGCGGTCGAGCAAATATCGGGTCATATTGATTCCAAGAAACCCTGCGCCGCCGGTGAGGAGGTAAGTACTCATAGTTCAGATTATTAGTTATTTTTCAAATAAAGTTGCGCAAAGATATTCATTGTTGAGGCCTGTGCAAATGCAGGTCAATCTTTAGCTGGCAAGGTTCTTGAACCTGAATATGTATATTTTTGTATTGAATAAAAAATGATCATATGAGTTTA
>DATCAO010000608.1:0-7274 GCA_036512575.1 Puia sp. | reverse complement strand
AAACGTCGTTGGGTTCGAGATTCGTAAGCAGTCCCGCAAGATCGCCAGGTTTCTCAATCACAGGACCTGAAGTTTCCTTAATCTGCACGCCAAGTTCGTTGGCAACAATCCGGCTCAGCGTCGTCTTTCCAAGACCCGGCGGGCCATGGAAGAGAATATGATCAAGAGCTTCCCCTCTTTGTTTTGCAGCCTGGATAAAAATCAGCAGATTTTCGATGAGCTGCGGCTGACCGGAAAAATCACGGATGACGGCCGGCCTGATGCTGTTCTCAAATTCTTTATCAGGTGTTCCGGCAGCGGATGAAGACGCCTGCAGGTTTGGATTTGCCATAAGTAAAAATAAAGAATAACACGATCACCTTCGTCAAATGAAGCAAAGCAGACACTTCCCGGAGTGATTTTGCTTTAAGCCGACTGGATAAAATCTGCCAGCAGTTTCATCCGGTAATACAGGTTGCTCATCATGAGGGATATATTGTTCCGGACATCCTTCACCGAGTCCCTGTTCATTTTTTTAATATTCTTCAGTTCCACAATTTTTTCATCGATTTTGTCCACGAGTTTCTCTGCCGTCCAGCCCGCATACTTTTTGTTCCTTTCGTCGTAGATAACAGCCACCCGGATATTTCCTCCATGCAGTTTTTTGAAATTGAAATTTTCCCTGATCGCCGCCTGAATGGCGTCCCGGCACAGCAGGTCGATCATCGTATCGTAGGGTGACTGGTTAAAAAATCCATTCTTAAAAACATTCAGGTTATCCCGCAATTCAATAATGACCTGCTTTTTGTGCACGTCATTCGTTTTGGATTTTTTATACAAAAAAGCCAGGAGCTCTTTAAGCGGTGTCAGACTACTGTTTAACCATTCCATCAGATCAGTTTTATTCTGGATATTCAGCCGGTTCCCGGACCAGGACCTGTTCAATCTACTAATTATTTTAGTCAAAACACCAAAGATCCTCAAGGAATTTCATCACTGCAAATCAACAGATTAAACAGGTTTCGATGAAAAAATGCCATGAAGTCTACTTGTTTAATAGAGAATGAATATATTTGTAGTCTTCTTTTGAATTTTTTCTCATCATTAAACTGTTCAACAATGAGTTTACGATTAGGGGATACCGCTCCCAACTTCAAGGCCAAGACATCCACTGGCGAAATTGACTTTTACGATTACCTCGGTAATTCCTGGGGCATTTTATTTTCTCATCCCGCCGATTATACGCCTGTCTGTACTACTGAACTCGGAAAAACAGCAGCACTTAAAGAAGAGTTTGCCAAGCGCAATGTAAAAGTGCTGGCACTGAGTGTGGATACCCTGGAGCGTCATCACGGTTGGATCAACGACATTAATGAAACCCAGAAAGTTAATGTTGATTTTCCGATTATTTCCGACGACGACAGAAAGGTGAGCACTTTATACGACTTTATTCATCCGAATGCATCCGCAACGGCAACCGTTCGTTCCCTGGTCGTAATCGGTCCGG
This sequence comes from Puia sp., assembly GCA_036512575.1. Lineage (GTDB taxonomy): Bacteria > Bacteroidota > Bacteroidia > Chitinophagales > Chitinophagaceae > Puia. Next base: position 5,788 of record DATCAO010000608.1, on the reverse strand, counting down.
ATAAAACAGTTAAACTGATCATCACTTATCCCGCTTCAACGGGAAGGAACTTTGTAGAAGTATTACGTGTGGTCGATTCTCTGCAACTGACCGCCAACTACAGTGTGGCCACTCCGGTTGATTGGAAAGAAGGCGAAGACGTTATCGTGGTGCCGGCAATCACTACCGAAGACGCTATCAAGAAATTCCCGAAAGGAGTTAAACTCATAAAGCCTTACCTGCGGTATACGCCGCAGCCGAATAAATAATACATGCAAAACCATTGCTCGTTCAGCACTTCCACCTGGAAGTGCTTTTTTTGCATCCGTCAAAACCTCAGCTCAATGAAAATGGCTACAACAAATGAAAAAAGCGATAAGAATATCTTTAGTAATCTGAATCAAATTGATGAAAATGGAATCGCCCCGTCCTGGAATGAATATCAGGAAATAACCCACTAACAACTAACAATTGGCAATTAATGGTTGTCTACGTTCTCGGCAGGTTCTTCCTCATCTGACTCAGTAAGGCCCGCAGGTCTTTGGGCATTTCTGCCTCCGGTGTATAGGATTTACCCTCGGCATCTGTAAAAGAAAGTCTTGCCGCATGCAGGGCCAGCCGGCCAAGGATGGGTTTCTCTTCTTCGAATTCCGGATGTTTGTAATTTTTTTTCAGGGAAGAAACAAAAAACGGCTTGCCATCGCCGTATAAGGGATCGCAAAGAATGGGATGACCGGTTTCCTTCATATGCACCCGGATCTGATGTGTGCGGCCGGTATAGAGATCGAATTTGAGCAGACTGTATTTCCCGAAATTTTCCACTATTTCATATCCGGTCGACGCAGGTTTACCCTTGCGGTTTACAACCATGGTACCATTTTTCCCCGGATGTTCCAGCATCGGTAGTTCAATGATTCCTTTAGGGGAGGCCGGGACACCCCAGACAATTCCATAGTACTGTTTTTCTACCTGCCGCTCCTGGATTATAACTGATAAGTATTGGTGTGATTCGGCTGTTTTTGCAAAAACAATTACACCGCTGGTTTCCCGGTCGAGCCGGTGCACCGTGAAGATCTCCTGGTATTTTTCGATGAGCAGGTCTTTGAGGGAAGGGGCAGATTGTGTTCTGTCGGGCACACTCAGCAAGCCTGCGGGTTTGTTTAGTACAATAAATTCTTTGTTCTCAACGAGTATTTCGGGAAATTTCATTTAGATGACAGATAACAAATGACAGATGACAGATGACAGTTGACCGATTCGTCGTACAACCAGACTCCCATACTCTCATATTCTCATACTTTCATTTAAGGTATTTCAAGGCCCGGATTTCTTTTTCTGTAAGAAACCGCCAGTTGCCGCGCTGCACATTTTTTTTTGTCAGGCCCGCATACATCACGCGATCAAGTGTTTTTACATCATATCCGAGGGCAGCAAATATCCGCCGCACGATCCGGTTTTTTCCACTATGGATTTCCAGGCCGATCTGGGTTTTATCTTTGGGGTCGGCATAAGCCATCTCATCCACTCTTGCCATACCATCTTCCAGTTCCACCCCGCCCATGATTTTCTCAAAATGCTGTTTGGTGAGCGCCTTATCCAGACCCACATGGTAGATCTTTTTCATTTCGTTTTTAGGATGGGATAGTTTCTGTGCCAGGTCTCCGTCGTTGGTGAAAAGCAGGACGCCGCTGGTATTGCGATCCAGCCTGCCGATGGGATACACCCGTTCACTGGTGGCTTTCGCGATGAGTTGCTGAACCGTTTTTCTTCCCTGGGGATCAGTAGTCGTGGTTAGAAAATCCTTCGGTTTATTCAACAGTATATAAACGAAATGACTGGAGACAGTTACCTTTTTGCCGGCTACTTTCACTGTATCGGTATACAGCACTTTGGTTCCGGGATCCGTGACAACCAGTCCGTTCACGGTCACTTTACCTTCTTTAACCAGGGTTGCGGCTGCGCGGCGGGAACTCACACCGGCATGGGCCACATATTTATTCAGCGGCAGTGTTGCACCAGAAGGAGGGGCAGCCGCGTGATGTTCTGTTTTTATAGTATTGACCTCGTCCTGCGCATGCGCTCCGTCTTTTTTGATTGACAGCGCTGCAGCGCGTTTATTTCTTTTCGCTTCAAAATGGCGGTCAACGGCTTCGCGCCTTTCTTTTTTAACAAGTTTTTTTTCCTGCCTGAACTCTTCTTTTACAGCACCCTTGCTCTTACGGTTGATGAACTTGGAGAAATTATCTGTTTTGCGTTTCATGGCATCTGGGGTGAAGCGTTTTTGTTGGCAAGTTGTCCGCAGGCGGCATCGATATCCTTTCCGCGGCTGCGGCGAAGCCTGGCATTCACTTTATTTTTATCCAGATGTTTCATAAAAATATTCACTACCGATTCATCCGGTTTGGTAAAGAGGGCGTTTTCGATCGGGTTGTATTCAATGATGTTCACCAGGTCGGCGGGAACCTGGCGGTAGATTTTGATCAGTTCATCAGCGTCTTTTAAGCTGTCGTTGAATCCCTGAAACAGGATGTATTCAAACGTAATTTCATTGCCCGTCTGCTTGTAAAAATAATTCAACGCGTCAATCAGTGATTTGATGTTGTTGGTATCGTTGATGGGCATGATCTCATGTCGCTTCGCGTCGTTGGCAGCATGCAGGGAAAGCGCCAGTTTGAATTTCACCTTATCGTCGCCGAGCTGCCGGATCATTTTCGCCACGCCGGCTGTGGATACGGTGATGCGGCGGGGACTCATGCCCAGGCCTTCCGCTGAAGAAATCTTATCGACGGCTTTCAGGAGATTTTTATAATTGAGCAGGGGTTCACCCATGCCCATAAATACAATATTGCTGAGTTTTTTTTCGAAGGTCTTTTCCGCCTGCTGATTGATCATTACCACCTGGTCGTAGATCTCGTCGAAATCCAGGTTTCTGGCCCGGTCCATATATCCCGTAGCACAGAATTTGCAACTCAGCGAACAGCCGATCTGGGAAGACACACAGGCTGTCCGGCGTTCGTCTGTGGGTATCAGCACGCCCTCTACAAAACGATCATCAAATGTCCTGAACCGGGTTTTTATGGTACCGTCGGCACTGTGCTGTGTGGTATCTATACGAAGGGAGGGAAAAGAAAAATCCTTGGCGAGCCTGGTCCTCAGATCTTTGCTGAGGTTGGTCATATCCTCGAACTGAAAAGCATGTTTCTGCCAGATCCATTCATATACCTGTCCGGCCCTGAATTTCGGTTCACCCAGATCCTCAAAATATTCCGATATCTCAGCACGCGTAAGCGTGCGGATATTTGTTTTTTCCGTTTTCATGAAGGGGCAAAGATACGGCTTGAGGCCTGAAGCATGAAGCCTAAAGCCCCGCGCTTTCAGCTTTGCGACTCTGGCTTCAGGCCTCTCGCCTCAGGCCTCGAGCCTTATGCGTTAAGCCTTAGGCTTTAAGCCTAAAATGCCGGATCTTTACCCGCAGAACCTAAAACCATGAAGAAAGTTTTTGTTATCGATGCCGTTCGCACCCCGATTGGTAAATATGGCGGTGCACTGGCATCTGTAAGGCCCGACGACCTCCTGGCTTATATGATCCGCACCCTGATGATCAGAAACGAAAACATCGATCCCGAAGCGATTGAAGACGTGATTACCGGCGACGCCAACCAGGCTGGAGAAGACAACCGCAATGTCGCCCGCATGGCCGCCCTGATGGCCGGGCTGCCGGTTTCAGTAGCCGGCAATACGGTGAACAGGCTCTGCGCGTCGGGACTGCAGGCCATCATGGATGCATCAAGGGCAATCATGTGCGGGGAAGGAGATCTCTATATTGCCGGGGGCGTGGAAAGTATGTCGCGCGCACCCTTTGTCATGGCCAAACCGGTGTCTGCCTACAGCCGGAAACTGGACATGGTGGATACAACCATCGGATGGCGTTTCCCGAATAAAAAACTTACTGAACAATACTATCCCTATTCCATGGGCGAAACGGCCGAAAATGTTGCGCAGCGCTGGAAAATATCCCGCAACGCGCAGGATGAATTTGCTTTGGAATCCCAGACAAAATATTTCAGTGCGCTGGCCGCCGAAAAATGGGACGACGAAATCGCGGCGGTGGAAATCCTTCGGGACCAGCTGGTCACCTGGGTTACCCGGGATGAACCACCAAGAGAAACTTCACTGGAAAAACTGGCCCGCCTAAAACCGGCGTTTATCAAAGACGGGACGGTCACGGCTGGTAATTCTTCCGGTATCAACGATGGAGCTGCTGCGATGCTTTTGGCCAGTGAGGATGCGGTCAGGAATTATAATCTCCAACCTATCGCCCGGGTGGTATCCATGGGCGTTGCCGGTGTGGATCCGGCCATCATGGGACTGGGTCCGGTGCCGGCTTCCCAAAAAGCACTCTACAGGGCGGGACTAACAGTCAACCATATGGACCTGATCGAGCTGAACGAAGCCTTTGCCAGCCAGGCCATCGCCTGTATTCACGACCTCGGTTTGGATTTACAGAAAATCAATGTGAATGGCGGTTCAATCGCATTAGGCCATCCACTCGGGTGCAGCGGCGTGCGCATTTCCACTACTCTGGTTCACGAAATGAGGCGCAGAAATTCAAAATTCGGTCTCGCAACGATGTGTGTTGGCGTAGGGCAGGGCGCAGCGATAGTGTTCGAAGGAACGCAGGACTAATTGAAAATTGTAAACTTTTAATATTTATTCATTCCACCTCCATTCTCCCATATTCCCACCCACCTTCGCTGCGCTTCGGTGGGCAAAGTACTCTCACACTTGCCTAAGTCTTTGTTTCAAGTCCCCGAATGGCACCTCCTCCTGTTTTCCTGATTCCAGATTTTTTAGTTTGGCCTTTCCGGAGACAAGCTCTTCTGCTCCGATGATCACCACAAAGGGAATATGTTTTTTTTCAGCATACTTAAACTGCTTGTCAAATTTTGCCTGTTCGTGGTATAGTTCGCAACGGATATTTTCCTGGCGTAAAACCTGCGCGAGCTCAAAACAAGTATCTGCGGCTTCGGCTCCAAGATTAAAAAATAAAACCTGGGTAGAGCGTTGCACGGTTGCAGGGAAAAGTTTCAATTCTTCCAGGACATCATAAATCCGGTCTACACCGAATGATATACCCACGCCGGGAATACCCGGGAGGCCAAATAAACCGGTCAGGTCATCATACCTTCCGCCTCCCCCGATACTGCCGATCTGCACATCTTTGGCCCGCACTTCAAAAATGATCCCTGTATAATAATTGAGTCCCCGGGCTAGTGAGAAATCAAGAACCAGGTTTTTATCTTCCTTAAAATATTTCAGGATGTCCTTCAGATCAGAAATGCCGGATGCTGCAGATGCATTGGGAAGCAGTGCGGACACCCGATTCATTTTTTCACTGGAGGTTCCGTTGATGTTCAGGTATTTTTCAATCACTTCAATCGCCGGGGCGTCCAGGTTTTTTTCTGCGAGTTCTTCCTTTACTTTTTCCATGCCGACCTTATCCAGTTTATCGATGGCCGTCGTGATGGCGGTAGTGTATTCCGAACCACCACATAACTCAGCCAGGCCGGAAAGGATTTTACGATGGTTGATGCGGACCTCAGCTTCAATGCCCAGTTGTTCAAATACGGTCAGATAAATCCGGGTGAGTTCCACTTCATTCAGCAGGGAGCGGCTTCCGACCACGTCTGCATCGCATTGGAAAAATTCCCGGTAACGTCCTTTCTGGGGTCTGTCCGCGCGCCAGACCGGCTGCAGCTGGTAGCGCCGGTAAGGGAATACGATCTCATGGTGGTGCATGGCCACATAA
>DATCAO010000607.1:0-2007 GCA_036512575.1 Puia sp. | reverse complement strand
CTCCCTGAAATTTTTTCAGGCGTATTGATATGGATAACCGGTCCTTTGTACAAATACTGACCTTCCTTCAGATTTTTGGTTTCACTGCAGGCAACCAGAAAAACTGCTGCACAACAAACATAAATCCATCTTCCGGGTTTCATTATGGTTGGTTAGGATTTGTCGGTTGTGCCTCTTGTTTGGTATTGCTTTTTTCCTTTGAGGAATACTTTTTCTCAAACAACTCATTGAATGTGTCAAAGTCCAGCGTAATGATAAAACTCACCCCCGTTTCCACCACCTGTCCTTCAACGACTGTATTGTACTGGTTCATACTGTATACCCTTATAATATACTTGCCGTCGGGCGTGAGCGTGTAATCGATTTTTACATTTCCTGCAATATTCGACGCGTTGGGTCCCTGGCTTGCACCCGATAACTGGAAATCGCTTCCCACACTCACTTTCACCCGATCACCGAATAAACTCTTGGATACACCTACCTGGAGTGCGGTCTGATTGATTGCCTGGCCGGAAGTATTAACGGTCTGATTGGAATTTACGCCCAGAGTCAGATCAACGCGCTTGCCAAAACCACCGGCCAGTTCGTTCAGTTGGGAGGTGAGTAAATTGCTTGCACTTTGACTGGCCATCAACGCAGCATTGGAATTGCCGCCGCTGGTGTTTTCGTATGGATTTTCCGAGATGAAGGTATTGAACAACAATAAGGCAAAAACCTGTTTGTTCAGTTCAGACGCATTGCTGTTCAGTTCAGCTAACTTGCTGTCTACGTTTTGCCAGAGGGCTGCATCATTCGGAGGCAAAGTAATACTGAATGTAATCCGGGGTTTTAACAGCAGACCCTCCATTTTCAGGTTTACTACGAAGGGAAGTTTTTGGTTAAACTTGTTGATTTCTTCCTGTGTCATACCAGCCATCTGGTTTCCCACCAGGGAGATGGGTGCAGTGGTACAGAGATAGGTGGCGGTAATATCAATGGTGGCTCCGGTGGGGTCTCCCGTCCAGGTGATGGTACTGCCCCTTTGTAAATTGAATTTTCTTTTGAGCAGTCTTAGTGATAAATTATACGCGCCATCATCCAGCACATAATTTCCGGTAAGCGACAACTTCCCGTTTTTATTCATGGCTCCCGCGAGAGAGGCACGTCCCCTCACGGATAATGCATCACCCGTTCTTTCGTTAATGATCAGGTTAAATTTGGCGCTGCTGTCTGTTTCTATATTCGCAGACGCCGTAATACCTCTGAATCCCGCATTCCGGCTGAGTGAATCTAAATAAGTCCTGATACGGGCGGTATCTATCGGGTGATCTTTGTCAGCAAATAATACCACCCCCTGCCTGCTGACCACTTCCGGGTCGCTGCTGGGTAGTATCAGTGTGAAATCGGTTTGTTTATTTACGTGCAAATGACCGGTGACTACGGGTGCGGCGACGTCTCCTTTTATTTGCAGCCCGATATCCATATTGAGTTTTCCATAGAAAATCCGGTTGGTTTCGATGGGCGTATTGATCATGATGAAATCGTCTGCATTGAAGGCGAGATCGAAACGATAGTGCTTATAATCTTTTGTGTACAGGTGCCCATCCAAAACAGCTTTATGCCCGGCAGAATCCAGGAAAGTGAATTGATTCAAACTAATCCCCTCCCGGTTGAATTGAATACTGTCGGATGACAGCTTCAGCCTTTCACCGGAAATGGAAGGAGTAATATAAGCACTGTCAAACCGGATTTTGCCCGTCAGCACGGGCTGATCAAATGATCCGGTAGCATGCAGGTTCCCCCTGAGCCAGCCGCGGATATTCCTGATCTGTCCTGCAGATAATGGCTTAATCATGGAAAGATCCAGCTTGCCGATATCCAGCTGCATGTCCATATTCTTCTCCTTCGCATCATATCTTCCGCTAACCCGGGCATCATTATTTTTTCCTTCAATGGAAATATTTGTGGAGAATATATTCGGTTGCTGGTTGTCGACCAGGATGGAAATGTTTCCCAAGGTATCCCGGT
>DATCAO010000606.1:0-2195 GCA_036512575.1 Puia sp. | reverse complement strand
CCGCTGCGATTTTACAAACCTGTGCGATATCCGTTATTTTCAACAGGGGATTGGAGGGGGTTTCAATAATGATCAGTTTTGTATTTTTCTGTATTGCGTGTTCCAGGCCTGCCGCGTCACTCATGTCGATTTCTGTGTAAGCAATTTTCCATTTCGGTAAAATGGATTTAACCAGGTAGGCAATGCCGTGGTAACAGTCGTCTGGTATAATTAGATGGGTATCGGGTTCGAGCACGTTTTGCGCAAGCGCCATGGCGGCAGCCATTCCGGAAGGGAATGCGAATGCCTCTTCGCCACCTTCCAGCAAGGCTAGTTTCATTTCCAGGCTACGCCGGTTGGGATTATCCCAGCGTGTGTAGATATATCCTTTGCCGCCGATATTTCCCGCTTCGTCCCTTTCAAAAGTCGTGGAAACATGTATCGGGCTCATTACGGAACCAATCTGATCGTCTATATGACCTGCATGTACGGAGAGCGTATCAAAATGCATTGACTTTTATTTTAAAGGTAAGGATTTCGGGGATTGGGCAGGAGGCTTGAGGCCTGAGGCCTGAAGCTTGAGGCGTGAGGCCAGAAGCTTCAGGTCGCATGACTCAAATCATTCGGATGGGATGTTGCTTAACATATTAAAGTCATGTCAGGGTTGTATAATTTTTATCTAAATTGTGTGTACAAAAACGATTGTATGCCAGACATCCCTTCTGCCATGAGTCTTCATCTCAAGTACAGGTTACTGATAGCCGAACTCAATTTTGATATCAATGTACTCCGGATATTCGGGGATTACCTGACCGAGTTGCGGAGCCGCCGTAAGGAGCAGGAAGTCAAAACGAAGGCTGAGTATTTTGAAAAGGCTTTCCAGCGGTTGAGAACAGAGATCGACGAATTGCGCCACGACATGCATATCGGCAAAATGAAACTGGGTGCCTTCGGAAGAGACGAAAAACCGTTTGACTATAAACTTTTTAAAACAGAAAATCATACACCCCTGAAGAAAAGACTGTCTGCCTATAAAGAAGAAGTCAAGAAAATCAACGTGGAATTTGAAGATTTTGAAGGGCAGTGGCTCACATAAAAAAAAGTCCGGATGAATCATCCGGACTTTTTTTTTAATTATTAATTATTAATGATCAATTAAAGAGCATCGTTCCCGTTAATAATTAATAATTAATCAATGCTATTTCACAGAAAGAAACACCCTGATTTTGTCCCAACACATATCAAATCCCTTTTCGAAATCCTTGTCAATGATATGGTAGGTTAGTTTTTCCTGTACATCCTTAAGGTCTTTAGGTTTTACATTCACCTGCAATACGGTCTTTTTCGGGTCCATATTTGCTTCGCCTTTATCGTTATCTCCCCATTGACCTGTTTCGGAATTGAAGTATACGGTCCATTCTTTTTCTCCCGGCGTCATAAACAGGCTGTATTTACCGGCTGCCAGTTTCTTGCCCTCCACCTCAATATCTTTGCTGGTGGTAAAAATGGTGGCTTCATTTGCTCCTGCTCTCCAAACTTTGCCATAAGCTTCCAGACCACCCCAGATCTTTCTGCCCTTTACTGAGGGACTGCTGTATTCGATCATAATTGCTGAACCTTTTATTGTTCCCATAGCCGTAGCAGGTGGGCTGGGCCTTTTACTTTTATCTTCCTGGGCCTTGGTATTACCCGCAAACAAAATTCCTATACATACTAATGCGACCATCCTGACAAAAACTGCTTTTTTCATATAAAATTTATTGTGTGAAAAATAAGGTTTTCTTAAAGTGGGCAACAAGTTAGTCAATTCGGGGATCTTTATTATAACCCCGAATACAATTTATTTTTAAAACCAGTACCGAATCTAAATTCATAAATTATGCCGCAATTTTTCCCCAAAAATGACGACCTTACCCCGCGCGAAAATCTATTCATTACATAAACATCGTATTATGAAACGGCTTGCTTTTATATTATTTCCTATTCTCGCTATGTTTTTGATTTTGTCCTGCAACAATTCGGGCACATCGTCCACCACAATGGATAGCTCGGCCATCAAAACAGACAGCAGCGCTTCAAAACGGGATTCGTCTGCGGGATCAACTGCCGGATTCAAACTGGGCGTTCAGATGTGGACCTTCAAGGAGTTTTCATTTTCTGATGCACTCAATAAAGTAGACAGTTCAGGCATCAAAAACATCGAAGCATTTTTCGGA
>DATCAO010000605.1:0-2971 GCA_036512575.1 Puia sp. | reverse complement strand
CGCCGGTGTGTTATATAAATATGGTATTTTATTAAGTCCTCCAGCCGGAGCCGTTTTAATGACGGTAAGCACGATTGTTGTGTCCATCAATGCAAGTATGCTAAAAGTGAAATAATTGGTAGTCTATGATCGATCAAAAATTATATGAAAATCAGATACATCGGTTTTTGTCCTCGGATTCCGATGGAATTGAATCTCTTGTGGAACTTGCGCTTGATATTCGGTGGTCCTGGAATCACGCCGCTGATACTATTTGGCAACAGCTTGATCCGGCTATGTGGGAGCTAACCCGTAATCCATGGATTGTCTTACAAACTGTTTCAAAAGAACAGTTGGAGCGGCAATACGACGATCCGGAATTTACACGTAAGATTAAGGAATTGATGAGGTTGAAAGAACAAGCGGATTCTTCTCCTGCGTGGTTTCAACAAAACCATCCTAGTGCTTCGCTCACCTGTATTGCTTATTTCAGTATGGAATATATGCTTAGTGAGGCATTACCGATTTATGTAGGGGGACTTGGTAATGTGGCAGGAGACCAGTTGAAATCAGCCAGTGATCTGGGTGTGCCTGTAATAGCGGTGGGGTTACTTTATGCACAGGGTTATTTTCGTCAGGAAATTGATCAATATGGTAACCAGCTGGCGCTATTTCCATATAATGATCCTGGGCAGTTACCCATAACCCCATTGCGTTTATCAAACGGTGAGTGGTTGCGGGTGAAGGTCTCGTTACCAGGTTACCCGGTTTGGCTTCGCACTTGGCAGGTACAAATCGGAAGAGTGAAGTTATACCTGCTCGACAGTAATGATGCGGCTAATCTACCCATGTACCGTGGGATCACTAATGAACTGTATGGAGGAGGTGTGGAGCTTCGTATAAAACAGGAAATTATACTGGGTATTGGTGGCTGGAAATTACTCAAAGCCCTAGGGATTACTCCCGAGGTTTGCCATATGAATGAAGGTCATGCTGCATTCCTTGTTTTGGAACGTGCGAGTGATTTTATGAAACAATCAGGAACTTCATTTGAAGAAGCACTGGCCGTTACGCGGGCAGGGAATTTATTTACTACCCATACCGCGGTTGCGGCCGGCTTTGACCATTTTAGCCCTTCACTTATGATGCAATTTTTTAATGAATATGCCAAAGAGGAGTTGGGTATTCCCTTTTATGATTTGATGGCGCTTGGCCGCCAGGATGCTAGTAACGATTCTGAAAGTTTTAATATGGCCTGGCTTGCCGTGCGCGGCAGTAGTGCCGTGAATGGAGTTAGCCGCCTGCATGGCGTTGTAAGCCGGAATCTTTTTCAACAACTTTTCCCTCGCTGGCCAAAGGAAGAAGTGCCGGTTGGGTACGTGACCAATGGTGTTCATATGCCCAGTTGGGATTCTGAATATGCTGATGAAATCTGGACAGAAGCCTGTGGAAAGCACCGCTGGAAAGAGACACTTGAATATCATGAAGAACATATTAATAAAATTCCGGATGAAAAGTTGTGGCTATTTCGCGCCCAGTCGCGAAATAGTCTGGTAATTTTTATCAGGAAAAGGTTTGAAAGGCAATCGAGAGTTTCCCGTCTGCCGTCCGAAACAATAGAGGTTGCAAAACAGATATTTGACCCCAATACGTTAACATTAGGTTTTGCCCGTCGCTTCGTTCCTTATAAACGACCGGATCTTTTGTTACAAGATGCAGAGCGGTTTATACGAATACTCACGAATCCTGAGTTTCCTGTTCAATTGGTTATTGCAGGGAAGGCTCCACCCTTCGATGAATCAGGTAAGGCGCTGATACGACAATGGGTGCAATTCATTCAGCAACACAATTTGTATAAGCATGTTGTCTTTTTAAGTGACTATGACATGTATTTAACGGAAAACCTTGTGCAGGGCGTTGATGTATGGCTCAATACACCGAGAAGACCCTGGGAGGCAAGTGGAACCAGTGGCATGAAAGTATTGGTCAATGGCGGCATCAATTTGTCGGAATTGGATGGATGGTGGGCCGAAGCATACAATCCTGAAGTGGGCTGGGCGCTGGGAGATGTGCGGGAGCATGGTGATGATCCTGCCTGTGATGCAGCTGAAGCAGAAGCCTTGTATGATTTACTCGAAAAGCAGGTTGTTCCTGAATTTTACGCCCGAAACCAAAATGGCATATCTGAGCGGTGGGTGGCAAGAATGCGTAAAAGTATGGCAACCCTCACACCCCATTTTTCAGCCAATCGCACGGTGCGTGAATATACGGAGCAGTATTATCTGCCTGCCGCCAATAATTACATTGCAAGAGCTGCTGAAAAAGGGGCAGCCGGGAAAAGAATTGTTGAAATAAAAAGAGAACTGCGAAATAAGTGGCAGGAAATTCATTTTGGGGATGTGCAAATAGAAAACACAGAAAATGGCTATCTGTTTCATGTTCATTTGTTTTTGAATGGCATAAACCCGGTTCATGTTTTAGTGGAGCTCTATGCAGAAGGAATGAATGGCAAAGCACCGGAGAAAATAAAAATGGAGGCCGGTCAAACCGGGGACAATGAGGAGTATACATATCATTCACAAGTAAAAACTTCGAGGCCTGTAGGTGATTATTCAGTTCGTGTCATTCCATTTTATAAACAAATTTCAATTCCATTGGAAGAAAACCTTATTTTATGGCATCATTAACTCAGATTCTTCATTTATTCAGATTTTAAAATATATAATGAAATCAGGCTACATAAATATTCTTACAATTAATGGTGGTTCCTCCAGTATCAAGTTTGCCATATGTGAGATGGCTGAGATTCCAAATAAAAAATTAGCAGGACAAATAATAAGAATTGGTTTGCCCAATACGGTATTGAATGTTACCGAGATTGCCAGCGGTAAGAAAGATCATGTTCAAATTGATTCAAGGGATTTTAAAGAATCAGCTGAGTTTTTAATTAACTGGTTGAAAGAACAGAATTATATTGACCAGATAAGTTGTG
>DATCAO010000604.1:0-2275 GCA_036512575.1 Puia sp. | reverse complement strand
CATGATTAATGGTAAAAAGCGGTCCCTGATTCTTTCTATCTCATCATGATATTCGCGGTCGTTGTATTCTATGAATTCAAATTTCTTTTTGTCGGCATAATTGCCCGGGTTCACCCTCACTTTTTCTACAATACGGGCGGCAATCTCAGCAGCATTCGGCGTGAAATGGATGTCGGCAACCAGCGGTGTTTTGTATCCCCGTTTGCGGATTTCGTCTTTGATCAACTGCAGGTTTTCCGCTTCTTTTTTACTGGGAGCCGTAATGCGTATCAGTTCCGCACCCGCTTCAATACATCGGATCGACTGCTCCACGGTTTTAATGGTATCCATGGTATCGTATGTCGTCATCGTCTGTACCCGGATGGGCGCAGCACCACCGAGAACAAGTTCTCCGACTGCAACGGGAATCGTATCCAGTCTTTTATATCCTGTGAGTGAATTTGTATAGAGTTGCATTTTAATGAAGGATAACCCGAGTTTTTGGCCTTATGCTTTCTTCCACAAATTTAACGATAAACCCAAGTACATAATCACACTCCCACACTCCCATACTCCCACACTTTCTTCACCAATCCTTGTCCGGTTGGCTCAGGGAATGGTTTTTATTCTGGTTCATTTTGTCCTGCACGTCTTTTTCACGTTGTTCAAGCGAACGCAGATATTGTTCCACCTGCTGTTTGGTGAGTTTACTCTGCTGGGGTTTGGGCCGGTTCTCCTGATTTTGTTTTTCCTCTTTGGGTTTTTTCTCTTTCTGGTCTTTTTTGTTCTGTTGTTGCTGCTGTTGATCCTGTTTCTTTTTTTCCAACAAGGCTTTTACCAGGTTTTCCCGCGCATCACTGTCTGCAGGATTCAGGCGCAGTGCATTTTTCCAGTCGTTAATACTTTCTTCAAGTTTCTTCTGCTTTATTTCAGCAACACCCTTGTTGTAATATGCACTTTGACGGGTCTTGTCGTCGGCTTTGGATTGCAAAACGTCATCGTAAGCAGCAGCGGCTTTTTCATAATCATTCTTGCGGTAAAAGGCATCACCCTGGTTGAATTGAGCATCGGGATTACCCGGAGCTTTTTTCAGTGCCTTATCGTAATTCGAAAGGGACTGATCGAATTCCTGTTTATTGTAATTCCGGTTGCCCTGGCGAATCAGTGCATCGGCCGACTGCGCCCGGACGGAAACAACACCAGCCAGGCTCAAAATGAATAATATGAAATACGCTGGTTTAGGCAATTTTTCTTTTTCTTTCGGGAATGAATAATTCCATGATCATCAGGAGCCCTGCCAGCCCGATGAACCAGGGGAAATAGTTTTTGTAGTTGATGAACTCCGTGTCGGACAAAGCCCTTTTTTCTATACTGTCCAGTCGGTCGGTGAGGGTGATTGTCGCATCTTCCAGGTTCTCAAGACGGATATAGATTCCATTGGTTGCATCCGAAATACCGGTAAGTTCCTGTTCATTGAGTTTGGAAATGACCGTATTTCCTTTTTCATCTTTTTTTGGTTCTTTCGTTTCCGGATCGATGATTATCGAACCATCAGGAGAACCAATACCTACTGTATTCACCATCACGCCGTCGTCCGCCAGTTGTTTGGCGGTTTTTAATCCTTCCGGATCATGGTCCTCGCCATCGGAGATCAGGATCACGGCTTTATACTTATGTTCATTCCTGTTAAACGAACTATTGGCCATCCGTAGTGCCTCAGCAAAAACAGTCCCCTGCGTGGGCACAGCCTCCGGGCCTGCCTCTGAAATATAGAGTTTCGCCGCACCGTGATCCGTTGTGAGTGGCATTTGCATATAAGCCCTGCCCGCGAATAAAATTAGTCCGACCCGGTCGTTTTGCAGGCGGTCGATGAGGCGGTACAAAAGTTGTTTGGCCTTGTCGAGCCGGCTGGGTTTTATATCCTGTGCGAGCATGCTTTTGCTCACATCCAGTACAATCATCACGTCCACACCCTGCCGTGAAATATTTTCTTCATTGCCTCTGGCTCTCAGGTTAGCTAAACCCGCGACCAGAAAAAAAACAGCAACACATATCAGGATAAATTTTAGCTGGAATTTTCCGGAAGAAAATGATTTAACCAGTTGCTTTACCAACGCGGGATCACCGATCCGGGTACCCAGTTTTTTCTTCCAATTGATCAACCGATAATACAGGAAGACCAGCAGAGGAATCAGTATTAATCCAGCAAAATATTCCGGGTGTTGAAAATGCAAGAACGAATGATTAATTATGAATTATGAATTATTGATTATTAATTGTCAATTTTTAACCCCTA
>DATCAO010000603.1:0-2225 GCA_036512575.1 Puia sp. | reverse complement strand
GGGTCCTTCCATGGCATCGGGCAGCCAGACGTGCAGTGGGAACATAGCAGATTTACCGGCCCCCCCAATAAAAATTAGTACGAGTCCCCAGGTCAGCATGGAAGCGCCCAAAAAAGAGGCAGATGTGACGGCAAGGAATTCAGGCGAATGCAAAGAGGTGAGGCGGGATATCAGGATGCCGAAATCCAGGGTGCCGCTGTAATAAGCCAGGATCAATATACCGATCAGGAAACCGAGATCGGCAAATCGGGTAACGATGAATGCTTTTTTTGATGCAGCAACCGCAGAGGGCTTTTCGAAATAAAAACCGATCAGTAAAAAAGAAGAAAGACCAACCAGTTCCCAGAAGATATAAATCTGAAAAATATTTGATGACAACACCAGACCAAGCATGCTGAAAGTGAAAAGAGAAAGAAATGCAAAGTAAGTGGCAAATCGTTCCTCGCCTTTCATATATCCCAGACTGAATACATGCACCATCAGGGAAACAAAGCTTACGATTACAATCATCATCACAGAAATGGGATCGAGAATGATGCCCATGTCAATGGAAATATTTGGTGAGAATTGCAGCCAGGTGTATTTCAGGGCTATGATTTTCTGATAAACCCCCTCTGTTTTGCCGGATACAAAAAAATATTGGTAAGCAGTATAGAAAGATAAAATGGCCGTGATGGCCAGTGAGATGGTGCCAATCGTTCCTGAGGATGTTTTAAAGTATCTGCGGCCGAATAACCCCAGCAGAACAAATATAACGAGCGGGAGCAGGGGAATGAGTATTATATAAGCGTATGGGTTCATATGACGTATAACTAAAGTTTTCTGCTGGCGTTCAACCAGACTGTTAATATTTCATTTCACTGGCATCTTCCACATCGATGGAATGATGACTCCTGTACAAATTAATAATAATGGCAATCGCCACTGCAGCTTCAGCTGCGGCAATCGTAATAATAAAAATCGCAAAGAATACGCCATCCAGTTTCCCCGGATACAAATATTTATTGAACGCGACGAAATTGATATTGACGCTGTTTAGGATGAGTTCGACTGCCATGAGCAGGGTAATCATATTCCTGCGCGTGAATAAACCATACATGCCTATAAAAAACAAAGCAGTACTTACAAAAAGGATATGAGTCAGGGTTATTTCATGCATATTAAACAGGTTCCTCTATTTTGATTTCGGATTTGAACTTGTGTTTTTCGGCGGTCATTTCCGAAGATTTGCTCTTCATCGCAATGACGATACAACCGATCATGGCTGATAATAATAATATACTCACCACCTCAAAGGGAAGTACGAATCCGTATTCTGTGGTGCTGAGCATTTGCGTTCCTATATCTGAGACTTTTACGTCAAATGGCTGCGCTGACGGATTGCTGAATCCATAATTTCTGATCAGGTTGTATGTGAAGATAAATCCGAACAATACCGCCAGACCTGAAAATGCAGCCCGGATTTTCAGGGGCTTCGGCATTTCATCACCAGACTTTTGGGTGAGAAAGATGGAAAAGATGATGAGCACTACGATGCCGCCGGCATAGATGATGATTTGCACGGCGGCAATAAATTCCACTTCCATCCCGAAATACAATCCGGCAATACCGACCAGGGAAAACAACAAAAAAATGGCAGATCTGAAAATTTTTCTCGAAGTCACGGACAAAAGACCAGATACCAATATAATGGCTGAAATAATATAAAAGATGATGACCGACATATTCATTATTCAACGCCCTCCCTTAGTTTTGAATCTTCATTATTTAGTTTCTTGGTTAATTTGGTCCTGTCAAAAACGCTGTGCTCAAATGTCTGTGCCATCTTTATCGCATCTGTCGGACAGGCAACAATACATAAATTGCACATCGTGCATAATTCCAGGTGATATACAAAAGTATCCAGCGCTTTTTTCCTCTTTCCTTCAGGCGAAACATCGAATTTATTAATGATCTTAATAGTGCCATTGGGACAGGCAATTTCGCATGCGGAACAGCCCGTGCAGGCGTGCTCGTTTTTTTCATCATGCAGTAATATCACTTCACCCCGGAATCGTTCTGCCAGCAACAGGGTCGCCCTGTTATCCGGGTATTGTTCCGTAATGATTTCCTTATGGTGCGTGAAATAGTAACCGGTCATCCGCATGCCTTTCAGCAGCGACCTGACGGCACCGTAAACATCTTTTATATAATCTTTTAAAAACATAGTCTTTTTAAAAATGCCA